>JAKAFS010000044.1 GCA_021817825.1 Deltaproteobacteria bacterium
GTTCTTGAGGGCCGACCGTCCACGGCTTCAGGGAGGATATGAATTGACAGTTGACGCCCTGTTGCTGTATGAAGCGCATACCTCGACAATGGATGGGAACCGAAAGGAAAAGAGGGTATTCATGGATAAACGATGTTTGCGATACGGGATCTTGAGCCTCCTGCTGCTGAGCGTCGGCCTTTTCCCGGCGACGGGGAGCGCCGCTCCCCAGGGGCGGTACACCGTCCTGATCGATGCGGCGCACGGCGGCGGGGAACCCGGTGTAGTTTCCGAAAAGATCCGGGAGAAGGACCTCACGCTGGGCTTGGCCCTCCTGATCCGCCAGGAGGCGCAGAAAACGGGGAATATTCAGGTCCAACTGACCCGTTCGGCCGACAAGGAGATGGCCGTGGCGGAGCGGATCAAGGCCATCGAGGCCCAGAAGCCGGATTGCGTCCTCAGTCTCCATGTCAATGCCGGTTTCGGTAAAAAAGCGGCAGGTTACGAAGTCTATTTCCCCGGTTTCCGGCAAACGGCTGCCGGAGGCGCCGAATCGGCGGCCATTATCAAAGACATGGCGGTCAATCGGCATCTCAACGATTCCGTACGGCTCGCACAGCCCATCCAAGCCGCGTTGGAAACGGTTTTCCCCCGCAAGGGGCGGGGATTGCGGGATGCGCCGAGTCCGCTCTTGGAGGGGGTGAGCCTCCCGGGACTGGTCGTCGAAGTCGCGTTTCTGACCCAGCCGGATGAAAAAAAGAAACTGACCAATGCGGAAACGCAAAAGGCCATTGCCCGCGCCCTCGTGAAGGGACTGCGGGAGTATTTTCAAAGCACGCCGTAAGGGGCCCGGAGATGGCAACGGACAGGCATGACGGCAGGCGCTGGAACCAGTTGCGGGAATGCCGGATCACGAGGGATTTTCTCCATTTTTCGGAGGGATCGGTCCTCATCGAGATGGGGCACACCCGGGTGATCTGCGCGGCGACGCTGGAGGAGCGGGTTCCCCCTTTTCTGAAAAATTCCGGACGGGGCTGGCTGACCGCCGAATATGCGATGCTGCCGGCAGCGACGCAAAAACGGTCGACCCGCGAATCGACGAGCGGGAAGGTCGGGGGAAGGACCCACGAAATCCAGCGCCTGATCGGCCGCTCGCTGCGGGCGGTCACGGATCTCCAGGGATTCGGCGAGCGGACCATCACCCTCGACTGCGACGTGATTCAAGCCGACGGCGGCACGCGGACGGCGGCGATCACCGGGGCGTTCGTTGCCCTGGTGGACCTCTTGCGCCGCCTCAAGGCGCGGGGGATGGTCGATCGCCTTCCGGTGACCGACTTCGTCTCGGCGATCAGCGTCGGGATCGTCGACGGCCGGCCCTTGCTCGATCTCGATTACAGCGAGGATTCCCATGCCGAGGTGGACATGAATGTGGTGATGACCGGAGGCGGACTCTTCATCGAAGTCCAGGGAACTGCGGAGGCCGCGCCCTTCGACCGGAATCGATTGAATGACCTGACCGACCTGGCCGCCGCAGGTATTCGGGAGCTGACGTTAAAGCAGAGGGATGCCCTCGGGGGGCTGGACTGAAAAGGATCGTCTTCGCCTCCCGGAACCAGGGGAAGATCAAAGAGATCGGCGCCCTTTTGGCGGAAAGCGGCATCGAATGCCGTTCCCTGGCCGATTACGGAGATCTGCCGGAGATTGTCGAAGACGGGCGGTCCTTTCTGGAAAATGCGCTCAAGAAGGCGCGGACGATTGCCCAGCTGACGGGAGAGACGGTGCTGGCCGACGATTCGGGCCTGGAGGTCGCGACCCTGAATGGCGCGCCGGGGATCTATTCTGCCCGCTACGCCGGAGAGCATGCCGACGATGCGGAGAATATCCGTAAACTACTCGACAGCCTCAAAGGGATCCCCTGTGCCGATCGAGGAGCGCATTTTCACTGCGTCCTGGTCCTTTGCGATCCCGACGGCTCTTACCAATCCTTCACCGGACGCTGGGAGGGACGGATTGCGGAGCAGTCAGCAGGACAGGGGGGATTCGGTTACGATCCCGTGTTTTTCCTCCCCGAGAGAGGGGTCACCGTGGCCGAACTGCCTGCCGAGGAGAAGAACCGGCTCAGCCATC
Organism: Deltaproteobacteria bacterium; assembly: GCA_021817825.1. Taxonomy (GTDB): domain Bacteria; phylum Desulfobacterota; class Syntrophia; order Syntrophales; family UBA5619; genus JAKAFS01. Next base: position 2,107 of record JAKAFS010000044.1, read on the forward strand.
GGTCTCAGGCTTTTGCCAAACTGAAGGCGTACCTCAACGAAAACAGGAAAAACGGGGCGTAGCGCAGCCCGGTAGCGCGCCTGCTTTGGGAGCAGGATGTCGAGTGTTCAAATCACTCCGCCCCGACCATTCAAAACAAAAAGGCGACGGCAATGCCGGCGCCTTTTTGTTTTTCTGTCTGATAACATCCCGGCCAGAAGCCCAGGGCGGCACAGGCCATCCCATTGTGCAGCGGCCGTCGTTCCGGTTTCGTTCACCCGAAGAGCCTCTGGAGGAGCCCGAGGGGCTGCCGGCTCTTGAGGAACTTGAGAAGCTGCTCTTTTCCCCCCTCCTGGATCTCCAGAAAATGGATTCCCAGTTGATAGAGGCACCCCCCCTCCTCGCGCGCAAGATCGTACCAGCGCACCTCTCCTAGGACCGTCAGGGGAAGTTCTCCGGGCGCCAGAGTCAGGGTCATGCGCAGGCGGTTCTCCCGGGCGTAGGGGGCGCCGGCCAGCAGGCTGACGCCGTTTACATGAAGCGCCCTTGCTTCCAGACAGACTCCGTCCTTGGAGATATTCCGCACCTGCAAATGGAGCAGGGGCAGGCCGGTCGGCATTTCGGTTGCCGTGATGATCTCCACGGCAACGTCCAGGGGGTAGGGTAGGCGGTAATACTTTCTACTTTCCGATCCATTGCTCATGACTCCCTCGCCTCATGATCGTGTCCAGAACCTCTTCAACGGTCGACCGGATGGCGGCCAACCGTTCCGGCGTAGCGGCTTCGAAGCGCAGGACCAGAACGGGCTGGGTATTGGAGGCCCTGATCAGCCCCCACCCGTCTCCAAAGGGAATCCTTACGCCATCGATTGCAATGATGTCATGGGTCTTCCGGAAATGTTCCCGCACGGCCTCGACGATCTGAAATTTTATTCTGTCAGGGCAGTCCACACGGATCTCCGGCGTCGTAAAGGTCTTCGGGACGTCGGCCAGCAGTTCGCCGATTTGCATTCCCGTTTCGGAGAGGATTTCGAGAAGCCGAAGAGAAGCATAGATCGCGTCGTCGTAACCGTAATAGCGGTCGGCGAAGAAGATGTGACCGCTCATCTCGCCGGCGAGAAGGGCCTTCTCCTCCTTCATTTTCCCCTTGATGAGCGAATGACCGGCTTTCCACATGATGGGCCGGCCGCCCTGGGCGGCAATGTCGTCATAGAGCTTCTGGGAACACTTGACTTCGCCGATGACGGCGGCGCCGGGGTTCGCCTTCAGGATGAAACGGGAAAAGAGCAGGAGCAGTTCATCTCCCCAGAGGATCTCCCCCCGGTCGGTGACGACGCCGATGCGATCGGCATCCCCGTCATAGGCAATGCCGATGTCGGCCTTTTCGGCGGCGACGACCCGGATCAATTCAGTGAGATTCTCCGGGAGGGTCGGATCGGGGAAATGGTTGGGAAAGCGTCCATCCGGCGTGCAGAAGAGGCACGTCACCTGGCATCCGAAACGTTTCAACAGCGGCAGCGCAAAGTGGCCGCCCACGCCATTGCCCCCGTCCAGAACGATGCGCCGACCCGGATGGATATGGATACGTTCCAGGAGGTCGTCTTCATAGGCCGAAGCGATGGCCGCGGTCCGGATGCTGCCCTTCCCGGAGACGAAGTCCTGCCGCTCGATGATGCCTCTGAGCGACTGAATGTCTTCCCCGTAGATCGTATCGGGTCCGATGCATATCTTGAAACCGTTGAAGTCCGGCGGGTTGTGACTGCCCGTCACCATGACGCCGCCTCCCGTTTGGAAGTGGCGGATGGAAAAATAGAGCATCGGGGTGGCGCAAAGACCGATATCCAGGACCTCGATCCCCGAGTCCGCCAGCCCCCGTCCGATCGCCTCCCGGTAGGCCGGCGAGCTGAGGCGGCAGTCTCCGCCCAGGGTCATGGTTCGGACGCTTCGCCGGACGGCGTAGGTGCCGATCGACCTGCCCAGAAGATAAACAAACTCGGGATTGAGATCCCGGTCTACGATACCGCGGACGTCATACTCCCGAAAGACCTCTGGATTCATGGTGGACCTCATTTCCATTCCTACCCGCGGAAGGCCATTTTCAAATCGTAGACCCCGGCATCGCTCTTTTTCTTGATATCGAAACCGCCTTTTTCGAATACGTGCAGCATCGGCTTGTTATCGATGAGGACCTCGGCGGTAAATCCCATCAACCCTTCCCGTTTGGCAAGATAGGTCAGATAGGAGAGCATCTCCGTCCCGATGCCGCGATTGTGAAAATCGTCACGGATGGCAAAGGCCACTTCGGCCGTGTGGGATTGCTCATCGATTCCATATTGTCCAATGCCCACGATCAATTCGAAGTCTTCGGACCCCATAATGGCCAGGATCACCACTTCCTGGGTGTAGTCGATGATCACGAAGTCCTGCAAACGCTCGTGCGGCATGTCTTTGCGCTTCGAGAGGAACCGGCGGTTCAGGCTCCGGTCGGACAGGGAGTAAAAGAAATCCTTGATCAACGGCTCGTCGCTGATTTTGACGGGCCGCATGAAGATTTGCAGCCCGGTTTTGGTCGTCCGCAAGGTTTCGAGGGCTTCCGGGTATTCTCCCCGCTTGCCGGGGATGAAGGCCTGATCCTTGTAGATGAGCCCCTTTTTCTTCGCTTCTTCGATGAGCCAGGGCCTGAATTTGGGATGGGCGATGGAGATGAGCGACATGGCCCTTTCCCGGATGTTTTTTCCATGCAGATAGGCGATGCCGTATTCCGTCACCACGTAACGCACATCGGCGCGATTCAGCGTGACCCCTGCCGATTCGCGCAAGGCAGGGACGATGCGGGAAATCGTGTCGTTCTTGGCCGACGATCGGATGGCGAGGATCGTTCGACCGTTGGTGGAGAGCAAGGCGCCGCGCATGAAATCGTGATGTCCGCCGGTGCCGCTGTAGTAGGTCCCGCCGATCGATTCCGACGTCGCCTGACCGGTGAGGTCGATCTCCAGGGCGCTGTTGATGGCCACCATATTGTCCTGTCGGGCGATGACCAAGGGATTGTTCGTAATGTCAATGGTTCTGAAGAGGATCGAGGGGTTGTCATGAAGAAACTCGTAGGATTTCTTCGTTCCCATGCAAAATGCGGCAACGGTTTTCCCCGGGCTGTTCGTTTTGCAGGAATTGTCGATAACGCCTGCCTTGATAAGGTCCACCAGCCCGTCGCTGAGGAGTTCCGTATGGACCCCCAGATGCTTTTTATTGAACAGATTGGCCACTACCGCGTTTGGCAACCCTCCATAGCCGACCTGAATGGTGTCCCCGTCCTGGACCAATCTGGACACGTAGTTGCCGAGACGTTGCGTCACCTCGGTGAGGGGGATGGGGGCCAGTTCGAGAAGCGGTTCGTCGTGACAGACGATGAAATTGACGTCCTTGACGTGGATGAATCCGTCGCCGTGAACGCGGGGCATCTGGGCATTGACCTGGGCGATGATCAAGTTCGCCTTTTCCGTGGCGGCCTTGACGATGTCGACGCTGACCCCGAGACTCAGGTAGCCGTGTTCGTCGGGAAGCGAGGTCTGCACCAGGGCCACGTCGATGCTGACCGAGCCGTTCTTGATCAGTCTCGGGACATCGGAGAGGGAAATGGGCGTGTAGTCGGCCATCCCCTTGTTGATGGCGTCGCGGGTGCTGTTGCCGATGAAAAAAGAGTTTTGCCGAAAGTTGCGTTTGAACTTGGGATCCGTATAGGGGGCGATGCCGAAGGAATAGACGTTGATGATCTCGGTATCGAAAAAGGCCTTGGGATGATTCTCTACATAACGCACCAGCGCCTGGATCAGATACTGGGGCTCGCCGCAGCCGGAGGCCACAAAGATGTGGTCGCCACGGCGGATGTGACCGAAAATGGCTTCTTCGGTGGCAAATTTATCAGGATAAAGTTTTTTGAACTCCTCTATGCAACCCATATTGCTCCCTGCCCATCCGGACGTTTTTCTTGCCTCGATCGGTCCAACAGGTGAAAACCCTTTTGAAAATGCCGTATACTAACCATGATGGCCCGTATCTGTCAAGCGAAGAATGAGGATTGGGCGAGGCTGGCGGCCCTATTTAGGCCAGGCAGTCAAGAATCTGCGCCGCCTTGTCCAGGACAAGGTCGGCCCGGGCGGCCAGGAAGTCTTCCCGGCGGGAATGGCCGGTCAAGACGCCGATTGTAAAGGCGCCGACCTTTCGCCCCAAATGAATGTCGATCGGGTGGTCGCCGACCATGGCCGTGTCGGCGGGAGCGGCGCCGATGAGCTCCAGGGCTGCCAGCAGGTGGTCGGGATGGGGTTTGACGCGGCCCACATCGTCGCGGGTGATGACGGCCTTACAGCAGCAGGCGAGATCGGGGAACACCTGGAGGAGGGCCGCGCGGCAGTTTCTGGTCACCACGGCCGTGTCGATGGCGCGCCGGCGAAGTTCCGCGAGCAGCAGCCGGGATTCCGGAAAAAGGGCTCCCTCCCGAGCCGCCTGCAACTCGATCGCTTCGATCTTCGCTCTTGCCTCCTGAAGAAAGGCGGGGACCCTGGGCCGGTCGTGTCCGGCAAGAGTTTCCGCCGCGCCTGCGATCAACTCCAGGACGGGAAGGTTCGGAAGATCAAGCGGTGGAATCCGGTAGGCGGTCATCAACTCCAGGATGGAGGCGCGCATGGCGGCAAAGTCGATGTTCAGTTCGGCCAGGGTGCCGTCGAAATCGAAAACGCACGCCTTCCATGGCCCGTAAGCTGCGGTCAAAGCGCGCCCCGTTCCTTCAGATACATTTCTATCCGGTTCAGCCCTGCTGTGATGTTTTCCAGGGAATTGGCGTAAGAGAAGCGCAGATAGCCCTCGCAATGGGCCCCGAAGTCGATGCCGGGCGTCACGCCGACGCGGGCCCTCTTCAGAATATCGAAAGCCGTTTCGTAGGAGTTTTGGGAAAAGGCCGAGATGTTGCCCAGCACATAGAAGGCGCCGGTCGGTTCTACCGAGATTCCCAAGCCCATTTCCCGAAGCCGGCGGATCATGTATCGCCGCCGTTCATCGTAAATCGTCTTCATCTTGAGGACATCCGGTCCCGCCTCCCGAAGGGCGGCAAGACCCGCCCACTGGACAAAGGCGTTGGGCGAGATGAAGAGGTTTTGCTGAATCTTCTGCATCGGCCGGATATAGGCGCGGGGGGCGATGAGATAGCCCAGCCGCCAGCCCGTCATGGCGTAGGCTTTGGAAAAGCCGTTCAGCACGAAGGCATTGTCCGTGAATTCCAGGATGGTATGCTCCTGTTCGCCATAGACGAGGCCGTGATAGATCTCATCGGAAATGATGGGGACGCCCAGAGCGGCGATTTGGGCCATCCTTTCCCTGTCAAGGAGGTTGCCCGTCGGGTTGGAAGGGGAGTTGATCAAAATGGCCCGGGTTTGCGGCGTGATCCGGGCGCGGATCGCGTCGGGCGTGTATTGAAAGCCGTCGGCCTCCCGGACCGGAACGCAGACGGGCGTGCCCTCGAAAAAGCGGATAAAGTTGGGGTAGCAGGCGTAGTGCGGATCGGAAATAATCACCTCGCTGCCGCGCTCCAGAAGGGCGGCGAAGAGGATCAGCATGGCCGGGGACGTGCCCGAGGTTACCAGGACCTGGTCGGGTGAAACGGTGACCCCGTAACGGGTCAGATAATGGTCACAGATCGCCTCCCGCAGCTCCAGAAGGCCGAGACTGTGGGTATAATGGGTCTTTCCTTCTTTAAGGGCTCGGCAGCAGGCCTCCTTGATGCATTCCGGCGTGTCGAAGTCGGGCTCGCCCACCTCCAGATGGATCACCTGCTCGCCGTTGCGCTCCATCTCCTGGGCGGCCTCCAGGACATCCATCACGATGAAAGGGGGAATTTCCGCGGCTCTTCTGGTCAACATCATCGGCGCCTGATTTGCGATATGATCCATGATTCAGTTCTCCTGAAAGGTATCGTCAAACTATCCATTCCGCTCACGGACTGTCAAGAAAAACCTCTCGCAGGTTGTTGAAAAACGCTCATTTGTTCAAGTTGCGCCTCACGCCGCGGATTTTGCGTGCCTTGCCGCTAATCGTTTTTGAACAGCCGGCAACGCAAGCTGCTTTTCAACACACTGCTGGCTAGGGGGGCACAGAGCCGTTCAGATACCGGGGGGGTAGGGTCCTTTCGATCACCCGGCCTTTTTGCCAGGCGGGGAGACGGTAATCCAAGACGATTTCCAGAAATTGGGTGAGGATCTGGAAAGTGGCCCCCCAAAGGATCTCTTCGCCGCCGTCGGGGTTGCGGTGGATCAGGCAGGGATGATCCAGGGGGTAACCGAGGTGCGGCCTCCGCGGATCCGGCGAGGACAGCCGATAGCAGCCGATCCGGTCCGCATCGTAAAACGCGGCGAGGGGGATCTCCACCAGCCTTTCCACCTCCCGATTCGGACGGAGAGGGCCCGGCTTTTCCACAAAGCCGACGAGCGGGAAAATGGTCCGCCGGAAAAGGGTCAGGGTATAGGTGGGCAGGGGACCGAGGAAACGGACCCGGCAGGGGGAAAGGCGGATTTCCTCCCAGGATTCCCGCAGGGCATTGGCCAAAAAAGAGGCGATGAGCCGCGCCGAGTCCGCTCCCCGCCGGGTCGCAAAAGAGCGGGGCGCGCCGTCGAGAATCGGAAGACCGCCGTGGCGCAGCAGCATGCCGAGCAAGGGGTCGAGTCGCGGATGAATGATCCCGCCGGGACAACTCAGGTCCCCCGGCTGCGACACCCTTGCGGAACGTTTGAGCAACTGAAATGCATAACCGCTGGGACCGGGGTCGGCCGTTCGCCTTTCGGCGAAAAGGAGGGGAACCAGAACTCCCGCTGCCAGCCGAGGCTGCGTCGTCTTTGCCGAGGCTTGAATCTGTCCGTGGAGGGATTGGAAATCGGAAGGATAGCGCCCCAGCCGCTCAACGATCCGTTTCAGGAAACCTTCGCGATTTTCAAGAAAGGATGGGACTGTCGCGCTGCTGTTCATGCCTCTTCCTGCTCTGCAATGCTGCGGGCAATCGTGCGTTCGTACCAGCATCCCCGGGGGAAGGGGTCCAGAAAGCCGCAATGGCCGCCGTATTTCTGAATGGACAGATGCAGCAGCCCATTGGCCGAAAGATGCCGGAAGTCCTCAACGGCTACGACGGGGTCGTCTTCGGCCGTAATGATCGTGACCGGCAGGCCGATGCCTTCCAGAACCTTGCCGGTCAGGGTGTAGCGGCTGAAGTAGTCCCGGGCATCCCTGAATTCACTGTAATAGACCATGACGGCTTCGGTCAGAGCCATGCAGGTGCGATGGTGCAGGAGCGAATCGAACTGGTAGCGTTCGGGGAACAGCCGCTGCTTTTTTCGCAGGGACCTTTTCCACTTGGCCAGGAAATAGAGGCGGTAGACGGAAGGGCCGTGATCGATGGCGAGCGTGGATTTATAAGGGTCCAGGGCGGGGCTGATGGCGAAGATCTGCCGGAGATTCGGAATGGGGTTTCCCGGCTGTCGCAAGGCGATCCGGAGCGCAAAATTTCCCCCCAGGGAAAAACCGATAAGATAATTGGGCCGCCCGGGGAGCAGGCCGCAGATCTGGGCAACCGCCTGGGCGGTTTCCTCGGTAAGGGCCCCGTGGAAGAGGGCGGAATTCAAATGATGGCTGCGGCCGTGGTCTTTCAGATTCAAGCGGAAGACGTCGTATCCCCGGTCGTAGAAAAACCGGCCCGCCGAGAGGATGTAGGAGGAATCGGCGCTGCCCTCCCATCCGTGGAGGAGGATGATCTGCCCCCTGGCAGATCCGGAGGGCTGGCAGGAACGATAGCCCAGCAGGCGCGTTCCCGCGTCCGTCGAAACGAGGGTCTCCCGGGCGGCGTTCGCCATGGCATTTTCCCCCCAGGCCCGCAGACGGAGGCTGCCGAAGATGGTCTGTAGATGCGCGTTTCTGACCCAGGGCGAAGGCCGGAAGGGTTCCTCCATGAGCTGATTTCCCCAGTGACATAAAGTAAGAAAGCCCGGCCAAAGGCCGGGCTTTCTCTTCATTGGTGGCGGTGCCCCGGATCGAACGGGGGACACTACGGATATGAGCCGTATGCTCTAACCGGCTGAGCTACACCGCCTTAATATAAACATTACCATTCAGGCCTCTCGTCCAGACCCGACCGTTCGCCTCCGATCGATAGGGCTTCGCGTCAGGACTGGGGACTCCTATAACAGTTTTTCCCAATTGTCAATCCCTTCTCGCGGCCTTTCTAGGGTTTGTTCAATTCGTAGGCGACCACCATGCTTCTGCCCCTCAGGGAGCCGCCGACGGAAACCACCAGGGAGAGAACCACCTCGTTCTCTCCGTCATTGTCGATATCCTTGAACTGATAATCGGAGACGTAACCGTTGATCTTCTTCGTCCGCCAGTTTTCGACCATGCCCAGGTTGTCCCATTCCAAGTCGAATACCTCGGCAGAGCTGAAAAGCTTGATGTTCTGCAACAGCCGTCCGGAACTGGAGTTGTTCCTGACGATAATAATTTCCCGTTTCCCGTCCTTGTTCGTGTCGTAGGTCAGGATGCGCAGGTTGATGTAAGCGGTGTTTTGCACCCCCGATGAAGAGGACTGCGCCTGGGCCGAGTTGGTATTCCTTACATCTATAATGGTATTGCTGCCGCCGAAAACCGCTTCGCTCTTCCAGGTGAATTCGTCACTGCCGCCGAAGATCAAGACCTGGGAGAGAAGTTTGTCCGTTTGTTCGAAGACACACAGGTAGTCATTGTCGTTCAGGGCGATGACCTTTTCCGGTCCGCCTTCGGTCAGTTTGGCGAGGGTGAGGCCGAAGATCGAGAGGCCCTTGGGAATTCTCAGCTTTGCCCCCTCGCGGTATTCGCCGTTCTTCCAGACAATCTCATAAATCTGCTGTTCAAAGATCTCGCCGATCCCTAGTCGTTGTCCCATCAGGAGGGGGATTCCGTCTCCCTTGTCGATCACCCTCAGAAACCAACGGAGACCGGTGGCGATGGGGACGAATTTGCCGTTTTTGTATTCGATCACGAAAGAACTGATCATTTCCGTGAAATGGTTGGTAACGATGATCTCCTTGATGCCGTTGTCGTTGATGTCGGCAACGTCAAGGGCGATGTAGTTGTCGGAGGAATTTCCCTTGATCTGCTGGAGCAGGGTAAATGCCGTTCCTTTCCGCTGGTAGATGAAGATGTTGTTCCGATCGATGACGACGGTTTCGTTGAGGCCGTCCCCGTTCACGTCCCCAATATCCATTCCTTTGATTTCGTAAGGATACTGTGAGCTTTTCCAGAAAGTATTTCGATTGAGCGGCTGCTCGGCATTGATGAAATCGGGATTGATCAATGCCGTCATGGTTCCCCTTTTGCCGCTTTTCATTCCCGAGATGATTTCCGCCTCGCGCGCGTTCTGGGGAGTCGGCGGCGGTTGCTGGCGGGAGACAATGATCTCCTTGCTCATCGGTGCGGCTGAGGTGACGACCTGAGGAGGGGCGCCGGCGATGTGGTTTTCGACCCGCTGGGTGAAATCGTTGATCTTCGGGATCACGTCATCCATGCCTTGGCTCTGGGCGACGACGGCCAGCGCGGACTTGTTGGCTGCAATATCGAAGAGTTTGCCATCGATGCTCAGGCTGTTGCCGATTTTGGTAATGCTGCCCCAGACGACGAAGTCGGCGTTGAGCTTTTTGCCCAAGGCGAGGATCTCGGCCGGCGTAAGTTCCTTTCCGCCGGCACTGGGGAGGAGGGGCTGGACCTGATCCTTGCCGACCACCTCGATCTTTTCATTGACCGAGAGTCGCGATGAGACCATATTGACGATGCCTTGACGAATAAAGTCGATATTCTCGGAACTTGTGACCGAAAAGGGCAGGACGGCGACGACGTTTTTTTCCTTTGCCCAGAGAGGCTGGGCCGAGGCAATGATACATAAAAGAAAGATCACCCACTTGCATAGAATCTTCATGCCTGTTCTCCATTTTTTATAATCCGCTGCGACCATTGGCTGGCTGCCCTTGTAGCATGACATTGCGCTAATATCAACCAGGATTTCGCCGGAACACTCGGTATTAGTGACCGGAATTGTTGTGTTTCGTCGATTCTCCGGAATCGTCGAAGGGGATGGTGAGGTTGTAGACGCCGAATTCCATGACGGCGCGGATCGGAAAATGGGCCTTTTCAAAAACCTTCAGCATGGCCTTATTGTCCGCCAGTACATCGGCCGTAAAACCTTCGATGCCCTGTTCGCGCGCCGTCCGGATCAGCATTTTCAAAAGGAAAGAGGCGATGCCCCTTCCCTGGAAGTTTTCATCGACGACAAAAGCGACATCGGCATAGGGACGGTCATGGTGGCGGACGTACCTGCCTTCGGCGATGATCCTCTCGATTCCCGAGTCGTTGATGGTTCCGACGATCGACATGAACCGCTGGTAGTCCACATTGACATATTCCTGCATCTTGCGGTGCGGCATGGTCTTGATGGCGCTGAAATAGCGATAGTAGACGGCAGTATCGGAAAACCGGTAGAAGAGTTTGCGCATCTCCTCCTCGTCGGAGGGTTTGATGGCCCTAAACCGGACGGTCAAATCTCCGGCGAAGGTGTGGGAACTGGTCAGCGTTTGCGGATAAAGGGCACCGGCATCGGTCAGGTAGATCTGATCCGCGTAGAGGATATTCGCTTTTTTGGCCTCCCGGATCAGACCGGCGCGATCTTGGGGGTGTGCGATGTCGATCAGCGCCTGCGCCCGTTCCCGGACCGTGCGGCCGATCAACGATGCGATCCCGTATTCCGTGACGATCAGGTCGAGAGATTCCCGATTGGAAAACTGATTGGGATAGTCCTCGACGGAGAGCAGGATGTTGGCCTGACCCTTCAGATTGCGGCTGGGAAGGGCAAAAATGGTCCTGCCGCCGCGGGAACATTCGGCGCCGGCGAAGACTTCTTGGGTATGTCCCGGTCCGGGGGTGGCGCTGCCCTTGCCGGCATGGAGGGCCACGCCGCCGGTCAAGTCGACTTTCCTTGCCGGCAAGATGGCGATGACCTTGTCGTTCATGCAGATCCGCTGAAGATCGGAAACGACGCCGATGCCCTGAAAATCGATCAACGGGTTGCGATGGAGCCATTTCATCAGCTCCGGCGTCCCCTGGGCGTAGGAGGTCAGGGATTTATCGCGCACATAGTTCTTCCTCCGGTTGGTGACGGCGCCGCATTTGATGAGGTCCATCAGCGGATCGGTAAAAAAATAGGTGTGCACGCCGAGATGGCGTTTGCGGGCCAGATGGCGGCCCAGGGCTTCGAAAAGGGCGCCGGAGTAAAAGGAAATGCAACTGCCGTCGTCGACCAAGGCGGCGACATTGGCCGCCACCTTGTCGATCACGTCATCGACCGGCCAGCGGGGGAAATAGATCGGCGGTTCCGCTGCCTGGACCAGATAATGGAAATCGTTGACATGAACGAAGGTGTTGCCCATCGTTCTGGGAACCAGACGGTTGATTTCTCCGACGACAATGGAGGCCTTTTCCATCGCATATTTGGCGACATCGACGGAAACCCCCAGGCTGGCATAGCCGGACTTGTCCGGAGGGCTGATCTGGACGAAGGCGACGTCGACACGGATCGATCCCGATTCGAACAATTTGGGAATGTGCGAGAATCGGCAGGGGATCATATCGATGGAACCGGAGGTGATCGCTTCACTGGCCAGCCATCCGGCGAAGAAGGTCTTGAGGCGGAACTTATGATCCTGACTGCGGTCGGTAAAGGTGAGCGCGTCGCCGAAACTGACGATCTGGAGAAGTTCGAGATCGGTCAGGTTGTTCATCTCGGAGGTCAAAAGCGATTTGACGAGGGTCCGCGGCTCGGCCACGCCGGTTCCGAGGAAGATGCTCATCCCCGGTTCAATCTTCGACAGGAACACATCGGCCGGGACGACCCGCTTTTCCCATCCGGAATCGACATCGTCAAACATCGTAAGGCCTCGCTTTTCATCATCTAAACCAGGGATACGCTCCCTGGCAACCGGGTCCGTCCGCGGTTTGCGGTGAGGAAAACTCCCGCTTTTGCTAAAAGTGAAAGGAACCATGACCCTGGTTCCGTTTCCCTAGCGACGAAGTGGAAACGCCGGGGTTGGTTCTTGTCTTGGATGACCGGGGCCTCGGTCCCGACCTTCATCAGGAATAAGGCGAGATGATCGCTTTGTCAATCTTTTTTGCCGGAAAATCCGATCCTGCGGCCAGCAAAGGCGGGTGGAAAGTGCGCCCGGAGGGTCCCCCGGGGAAGTCCTTGACCGGTTGGCGCTTTTTCAGTATAGTCACGACCTGGATGTCGTCTTGTCGATCGGGGAGAACGCGAGAATGAGGATCATCCTGGGGGGAGCGCAGTTTTCCCTCCCTTAGCGGCAAAGAGACGGTTGAAGAAACTCGCAAGGCCTTGCTGCTTTAATCCTATTCATGACGAGAGGGCAGGCAAAAACGGCCCGGGCGAACCCGGGCCGTTTCGCGTATCGGACCCTTGGTGAATCTGCGATGATCGATTACGAAAAAGAACTCAATGCCGAACAACTATCGGTGATCCAGGAAGGAAATGGGCCTCTTCTGGTTATTGCCGGCGCCGGCAGCGGCAAGACGCGCACGTTGACCTACCGGGTCGCCCGGTTGATGGAGACCGGGGTCCCGCCGGAGCGGATTCTCCTGGCCACCTTCACCAACAAGGCGGCCCGTTCGATGCTCAACCGGGTGGAATCGCTCGTGGGCATCGACATCGGCGGCCTCTGGGGAGGGACCTTCCACCACTGCGCCCACCGGACCCTCAGGGCCCATGCGAACCGACTCGGCTACGAGAACAATTTTTCCATCATGGATAGCGAAGATGCCCGTCAGGTGATCAATACCTGCATCGCCGAAGGCCATATCGACTCGAAAGCGGACAAGTTTCCCCGGGCCGATGTGGTAGGAGGCATGATCAGCCTTTCCGCGAACACGGAAATCCCCCTGCTCGACGTCATCGGCAATCGCTACCCCTATTTTTCCCACCGGTCCGAAGAGATCCTGGGCGTTGCGGAACGTTACCAGAAGAAGAAAAAAGAACTCAACGCCATGGACTTCGACGACCTGCTCCTCAACTGGCGGGAACTTCTTCTCCGCCACGACGACGTCCGGGAGGCCTATGCCGACCGTTTCCTGCAGATCCTGGTCGACGAGTATCAGGACACGAACGCCCTCCAAGCGGAGATCATGGATCTGCTCGCCTCGAAACACCGGAATCTGATGGTGGTCGGCGACGATTCCCAGAGCATCTATTCCTTCCGGGGCGCCAACTACGAGAACATCATGCGCTTCCCCGAGCGTTATCCGGAATGCCGGATCTTCAAGTTGGAAACGAACTATCGCAGCACCCCGGAGATCCTGCACCTGGCGAATCTGAGCATCACGAACAACGAAAACCAGTTTCAAAAGACCCTGCGGGCCGTTCGGGAAGAGGGAATTCGTCCCCTGTTGATTCCGGCCCGGAATGTGCTCCAGCAGGCGGATTTTATCGCCCAGCGGATCCTCGAACTGCACCGCAGCGGCATCCCGCTTCGCGAGATGGCCGTCCTGTACCGAGCCCATTATCATTCCATGGAAGTGCAGATGGAACTGACCCGCCGGGGGATCCCCTTCGAGATCCGCTCGGGAATCCGCTTTTTCGAGCAGGCGCACATCAAGGACGTGACCGGCTACCTGCGGATTCTCGTCAATCCCCGCGACGAACTGGCCTGGAAAAGGGTCCTTTGCCTCTATCCCAAGATCGGCCGGACCACGGCGGAAAAGGTATGGCGCTACCTGGCGGGATTTGCGGACATCCATGCGGCGCTCCTGACCGTCGATTTCCGGACCTCGGCGGGCAAGGCCGCCGCGCCGGGGCTTGCTCACTTTCAGGAAACCTTCGCCGCCCTGCACGGCGCCGACAGCGCCAACCCGACGACGTTGATCGAGATCATCCTGGAGAACGGATTTCGCGATCTGCTCCGGGAAAAATATCCCGATGCGGCCTCCCGGGAAGAGGATCTCTACCAACTGGCCAACTTTTCTTCCCGGTTCCCCTCCCTGGAAGAATTTCTCTCCGAGTTGGCCCTCCTGACCGGGGTCACGGAAGAAGAGGGCGGTCAGGAAGAGGCGGCGGACGATCGCATCGTGCTTTCCTCGGTCCACCAGGCAAAGGGGCTCGAGTGGACGGCCGTTTTTCTGGTCTGGTGTAGCGAGGGGATGATGCCCTTGGCCCGGGCCCTCAAAGAAGAAGGGGGCGAGGAGGAGGAACGGCGTCTCTTTTATGTGGCGACGACGCGGGCCAAAGACCACCTCTATCTCTGCTACCCGCTGACCGATTACGGAAGGGGAATGGGCAACCTGCCCGTCAGCCCCTCCCGGTTCATCATGGAATTGTCTCCCTATACGGCCCGGGGCAAGGATCGTCCCTATGACCAATGGGTGATCGACGAACAATGAAAGAGGGGGGCGCCAGATTGCCGCCCCCTCTTTCATAACCACTTTATCGGCTGATGGCGACTAGAGCCAACGGTCCGATTTGGATTTGGCTTCGTACTCGCCGCGCAGGGCAATTTGTGTCGCTTCGGCGATATCCTCGGCGCGCTTCACCCAGTCCTCGAACTTGATATCGACGCCGAAGATTCCGAGCATCTCGTCCGTCTCATCGACGATCGGCGCCGAGACGGTGATGCACAGGGCGCCGGTCATCTTCGAGATGTAGAACTCGGTCACATGCATCTTCCCGCTCTGGAGCGGCTTGATGAACCACTCCCGATCCGACTGATCCGTGCCGATGCCGTAGTTTTCGTACTTGAGGCGGTCGGCGACATTGGTGATGTTTCTGGTCGTCTTGCGGCCGTTCATGTCCACCACATAGGCGAACTGGATGGAGGGGTTCTCTTCGATGAACTGCTGCATCACCGGTTCCTGCAATTCCGGCTTCATCGTCTTCATGTCCTTGTGTTCGATGATCTTCGTGACGACCGTGACCGCCGCTTCGGCAGCCATGAACTTGATCTTCTCCAACTCGGACATGAACAGCTCGGGAAGGTACTTCCGCACCCGCTTTTCCAGTTCCTCGTTGGAGATGCTGGTCATCCGGCCGGCGTCGTACTGCTCGGTGATCCACTTGTTGATCCGCGAGATGCCGGGATGGCGCTTATCGACGGCTTTGTCCTCGGAAAGCTCGAAATGGGAATTGATCCAGAAGGCGATTCCCGCCTTGCCCGATTTGTCGGTGATCATCGGAACGATCGGACGCTTCAGGATCTTTGTGGTATCGAAGATGTTGTAGATCTCCTCGCACTTGATCAGGCCGTCGACATGGATTCCCGCCCGGGTGACGTTGAAATCGGCTCCCACGAAGGGGAAGTTGGCCGGGATGCGGACCCCGATCTCCTTTTCGAAATAACGGGCGATGTCGGTGATCGCGGTGGTATCGATGCCGTTTTGCGTCCCGCGCAGGCTGATGTAATCCATGATCAACGCCTCCATCGGCGGGTTCCCGGTCCGTTCACCTAAGCCCAGAAGGGTGGTGTTGGCGGCGGCGCAGCCGTAGAGCCAGGCGGTGGTCGCATTGATCACGGCCTTGTGAAAATCGTTGTGGCCGTGCCATTCCAGCAGATGGCCGGGAACGCCGGCATCATCGATGAAGGCCCGGACCAGCTTGTCCACGCTTCTTGGCAGGGCCGCGCCGGGAAAGGTCACCCCGTATCCCATCGTATCGCAAAGCCGGATCTTGACGTCGATGCCGCTTTCCTCGCGGAGCTTCATCAGCTCGATGGCAAAGGGGATGCAGAACCCGTAAATGTCGGCCCGGGTCACGTCCTCGAAATGGCAGCGGGGAACGATCCCTGCATCGAGGATCGAACGGACGATGGACAGATACTCGTCCAGCGCCTTTTTCCGTGTCTGGTTGAGCTTCAGGAAAATATGGTAGTCCGAAACGGAGGTGAGGATGCCGGTTTCCTTCAGACCTGCCTGTTTGACCAGCGGGACGTCCTCGGCGCTTGCCCTGATCCAGCCCGTGATTTCCGGGAAGGGCAACCCCAGCGCCTGGCATTTCGCCACCGCTTCCCGGTCCTTGGGGCTATAGAGGAAAAATTCGGTCTGGCGGATGAGCCCCCGGGGGCCCCCCAGACGGCTCATGAGCGTGAAAAGATCGACGATCTGCTGCACCGTGTAGGGAGGCCGGGCCTGCTGGCCGTCCCGAAAGGTCGTATCGGTAAGGAAGATCTCTTCCGCCGGTGCGATGGAAATGAGCCGATGATCGAAATCGACCCGGCACACCTCGTCGTAAGGAAAGACATCTTTCTGAAGATTCGGCTCGGGAACCTCCTTCAGGTCGAATTTCCAGAAGTGCGTGTGCTCATGATCGAGGACCTTTTTGTCGCTGTTCCACTTTGCCATGTCTGTACTCCCCTCTTGCTAAATAGGTAAAGAAACATCAAAAATAAAAAAGGGCACCGTAAACCACAGTGCCCTCGCTTTCCCCGACGCCCGATGGTTTCATCCGGCTGTCCATAGGGCCTGCGACGGCAAAGCCCAACGAGCCTTAGCGCAAGCAGGACACCTGCTTGCGCCGTTCGCTTGCCTGTATTTTTCAATCCCGATAAAACCTTTGCTAGTCATTACCGCTACCGTCATCCTTCGCTTGCCCGTGAGCCGGCCTAAACCGACATCTGTCTGTACCATAGGGAAACCCTATGGTCTTGTCAACGGAAAAGTTCAGGTGACGATTTTGAGAGACAGTTCCATCAGTTGCTCCACGCTCACCGTCGAAGGGGCCTCGGTGAGCAGACAGGTGGCCTTCTGGGTCTTGGGGAAGGCAATGACATCCCGGATGGAGTCCGCACCGGTCATCAGCATGATCAGCCGATCGAGACCGAAGGCGATCCCGCCGTGCGGAGGGGTTCCGTATTCCAGGGCGTCGAGCAGGAACCCGAATTTGCCCCGCGCCTCTTCGTCGCTCATCCCGAGGGCTTTGAAGATCAGCGCCTGAACCTCCTGGCGATGGATCCGGATGCTGCCTCCGCCGACCTCGGAGCCGTTGAGGACCAGGTCATAGGCCCGGGCTCGGACCTTGCCGGGATCGCTTTCGAGCAGCGGCAGATCCTGTAGGTCCGGCGAGGTGAAAGGGTGGTGGGTGGAGACAAAGCGCTTTTCCGTTTCGCTGTAATCGAAAAGGGGAAATTCGGTCACCCAGGTGAAGGCCAACGCCGCAGGATCGATCAAGCCCAGCTTTTTGGCCAGATGGACCCGGAGATTGCCGAGGGAATCGCAGACCACTTTGGGCGTATCGGCCACGAAAAGAATGACGGAGCCATCCCCGGCCGCAAGCTTTGCATTGACGGCCGCCACTTCTTCAGGGGAGAGGAACTTGAAGATCGGCGACGTCCAGCCTTCGGGAATGACCCTTGCCCAGGCCAACCCTTTTGCCCCGTACTGGGCGACGAAATCCTTGAGTTCGTCGAGATCTTTCCGGGAAAGGGCTTTGCCGTCATCGACTTTGATGGCCTTGATCACGCCGCCGGCGGCGGCGATCTCGGCAAAGAGCTTGAATCCCGAATTTTTCAAGATCTCCGTGAGGTCGCGAATTTCCATGCCGAAGCGGATGTCGGGATTGTCCTTGCCGAAGCGATCGATCGCCTCCCGGTAGGGAAGCCGGGGGAAGGGAAGGGGAAGTTCCCGGCCGAGACAGGTCTTGAAGAGATAGGCGACCATCCCCTCCATGATCGCGATGATATCCTCTTCGGTGATGAACGACATCTCCACATCGATCTGGGTGAATTCGGGCTGCCGGTCGGCCCGGAGATCCTCGTCCCGGAAGCACTTGACGATCTGAAAGTAACGATCGAATCCGGAAACCATCAACAACTGCTTGAAGATCTGCGGTGATTGGGGAAGGGCGTAAAACATCCCCTGGTTCACCCGGCTCGGGACCAGGTAATCGCGGGCCCCTTCCGGCGTGCTCTTGGTCAGAAAAGGGGTTTCCACCTCGATGAACCCTTCGCGGTGCAAATAGTCCCGCGTGGCGACGGCTACCCGGCTTCTCAGGAAAAGGTTCTGCTGGATTTCGGGACGCCGCAGGTCCAGATAGCGGTACTTGAGCCGGACGTTTTCCGAGATCTCCGCACCGCCGTCGAGGACGAAGGGCGGCGTTTTGGCCTCGTTGAGGATCTCGAGCTCATTGGCCAGCACCTCGATCTCGCCGGTCTTCAATTCGGGATTTTCCATCCCTGCCGGGCGCTTGCGCACCAGCCCTTTGACGGCCAATACGAACTCGCTGCGGATCCGTCCCGCTTCTTCATGACAGGCGAGGTTGACTTCGGGATTGAAAACGACCTGCGTCAGGCCCTCCCGATCCCTAAGATCGATAAAAATCACCCCGCCATGGTCTCGGCGGCGATGCGCCCAGCCCATCAGGATCACCTCCTGGCCGGCATGGGAACCATTCAGGTCTCCGCAATAATGGGTCCTTTTGTGGGTTGTCAAAAAGTCTGCCACGTGGTTTACCTCGCTATCTTGATGATGGTTTCTTCCAATTCGTCCAGTCCGACCTGTTCCTGGGTGCTGGTGCGCATGTTCCTGAGAAGGGCGCGGTTTTCTTCGATTTCCCTTTCGCCCAAGAGGACCGCATAGGCGCTGTTCAGCCGATCGGCCCTTTTCATCTGGGATTTGAGACTCCGTCCGCCATAATCCATCTCCGTGCGGATACCCTTCATCCGGAGCCGGTTGCAGAGTGAAAAGGCCTTTTCCACCGCCCTGTCGCCGAGAGCGGCGATGAAGAGCTGGGGCGCGGCAGGAGACCAGCCCTCCTGTTCCGGAATCAGGGACGCCAGCCTTTCCAGGCCGATGGCAAATCCGATTCCCGGAATGTCCGGGCCGCCGAGATCGCGGACGAGATGATCGTAGCGGCCCCCTCCCAGAATGGCGTTTTGGGCGCCGAGAAATTCGGTCGTCACTTCGAAGGTCGTGCGCGTATAGTAGTCGAGTCCGCGCACCATCTTGGGATTCAGACGGTAAGGGACGGCAAAGCGGTCCAGGCAGGCCTGCAACTTGGCGAAATGTTCCCGGCAGTCCGTACAGAGATAGTCGGTCAGCAGCGGGGCCTGGGCGATGACGGCGCCGCATTTTTCCACTTTGCAGTCGAAAACACGCAGCGGATTGGTGCCGATCCGGCGCTGGCAGTCCCCGCAGAGTTCCCCCTCGCTTCCCTTAAGGAATTGGACGATTCCCTCCCGAAAGGCCGGACGGCATTCCGCACAGCCCAGTGAGTTGAGCTCGAGGGTCAGGTTCTTGAGGCCGAGGCGGGAAAGAAAATGGATCAACATCAAGATGAGTTCCGCGTCGGTATAGGGGGCGTCGGGTCCCAGGATCTCGACGTCGATCTGATGGAATTGCCGATAGCGTCCTTTCTGGGGACGCTCCCTACGAAACATGGGACCGATGGTGTAAAGCTTGCTCACCGGTTCGACGCCGTGGAGGGCATGCTCCAGGTAGGCGCGGATCACCGAGGCCGTCGCTTCGGGCCGCAAGGTCAGCGAGTCTTCACCCCGATCGGTGAAAGTGTACATCTCTTTTTCGACGATATCGGTCGATTCCCCGATCCCGCGGCGAAAAAGGTCCGTCTTTTCGAGGACGGGAATGCGGATTTCATTGAATCCGAATGAGGAAAACACCGCTTGCGCCGTGTTTTCAATATGCCGCCACTTGTCCGTTTCGGGGGGGAGAATGTCCTTGAATCCCCGGACGGCGGAAATCATTTCCATTGCTGTTAACCTCTTCCACACATTCGATTTTGAGTGCGTTTGGTTAGCACATCGAGTGGACAAACGCAACACAAATGATGGGCAATGCAAGGCTGGGCGCGGTCAAAACCTCGCAGGGCGGAAGGTCCGCGTTTTGAGGTTCTGACCGTCGGTTTCCACAGTGACGGCACCGTCCCGATCGGTTCGGAAGAGACGGGCGCCGATCCGTTCATAGCGACGCAACACCTCGGGATGGGGAAACCCAAAGAGATTTTCAGCGCCGCAGCTGACGATGGCCGTCTGGGGTTGCACCTTGTTCAGGAAAGAGGCGCTGCCCGAACGGAGGCTTCCGTGATGGGGCACGAACAGGACGTCGCTCTGTAACTCGCTGCCCTTGAGAAGAAGACGCCTTTCCGAAACCGCGCCGATGTCGCCGGACAACAGAAAGGACCGGGCGCCGAAGGTGATTTTCATCGCCAGAGAGCGTTCGTTCGCATTTTCTGTACCGTCAGCCAGAACCCTTTCAGGAGAAAGAGATGGGGCGGCAGGGTTCATGATCCGGATATCCACGCCCGATACCGGTTTGATAAGGGCGCCGTCGGAGAGCCTCTTGGGTACAATCCTCCGCTCGTCGAGCGATCGAAGAAATGATCGATAAAGCACGGAATCCTCTTCATCGCCATTGGTCCACACCTCAGTCACGCGAAAGTTTTCGATGATGAACAGCAACCCCTGAAGGTGATCCGGATGGGGATGGGTGAGTACAACGGTGTCGATCTGCATGATCCCCTCGTGCCACAAAAAGGGGGCCAGAACGAGTTTCCCCATATCGAAACTCTCGTCATAAAAACCACCGCCGTCGACCAGCATCCGTCGCCCGCCCGGGAAGCGGATCAAAACAGCGCTTCCTTGTCCCACATCGATGGCAGTCAAGGCCAGCCTTTCCCGGTGAAGGGATTTTTCGTAAAGATAAATTCCGTCGGCCAGAAAAAACAGGAGCGCCGAAACCAGTACGGCAGTCCAAAGCGTTCCGGATCGCTCGGTCGGTTTCCCGTTCGGCAAAGCTTCGAGCCGGAAGCCCATGCCGATCAACAGCAGATAGAAGGCGGCGATTTCCGCTGCCGTAGGCGTAGGCACGAAGATCGCAGACCAGGACCATCCCGCAAAGAGTTCATTGAGAAACAGCGAAAGATGGACCAGTTGGGCGGCGATTCCGATCAGCAGATCCGTGAGCAGGGCAGAAAGCGGTACGGCAAGGATGATCAGCAGGCAGAGGGGGGTCGTCAGAATGCCGAGGATGGGAACGATAATAAGATTGGCCGCCAGGGAGATCAGGGAGAGACGGTTGAAATGAAGGATGAGCAATGGCAGGGTTCCGAGCGTCGCCGCCAGCGAGATGAAGAAGAAAAGGGCAATTCCCCGCAATGCCCTTCGCGCAGTGAGCCTCAGTCGCTGCCCGCCGGCCAATGACTTCGTCCCGGATTCCGGCGGAGGACCGAGAAGGGCGTTGAGTCGCGGGGTCAAAAAAAGAATGGCCAGGACGGCGACAAAGGAAAGTTGAAAAGAGACATCGAAAAGGGAGGTGGGGCTGGCCAGGAGGATCAAAAAGGCGGCCAGGGCCAGGGTATTGTAGAGATCTCGAGTACGATTCAGCAGGATGGCAAGCATGAACGCCACGATCATGAGAGAGGCCCGAACGACCGAGATGCCGGCTCCGGCAATGAACGTATAGCAGACAACGATCACGATCGCAAAACAGGTTGAAAGGGATGCGACATCCCAGCGCAGCAGCACCCACTCGGAAGATTTCAGGAGCAGGCGAATCAGAAAGAGCGAGAAAAACGCCACAATGCCCACATTGAAACCGGAAATGGCGATAATGTGCGTGGTGCCCGTACGGTTGAATTTCTCCATGACCTCCCTGGGTATTGCCTGCTGATCGCCCAGAATCATCGCCCTGATGATCTTGCCCTCCACTTCCGGAGCCCGCTTCTCGATGGCCGTTCCGATCCGTTCCCGAAAGGATTCGAGATAAAACGTGAAAGGATTTCCTACCGCCCGGCGGATGACGATGCTGCCTGCGCCATCGTTGATGTATCCCCGGGCGAGAATAGCCCGGAAGCGAAGCTGCCGTTCGTAATCGAAGGCGCCGGGATTGCCGAAATTGCGCGGCCTCCGCAGCTTGGTATGAAAACGGACCGCATCGCCCAGCCTATAAGACCCCGGTTCGCGCAGATGAAGCAACACCCGCCCCTTGACCGGGCGATATCGTCCTCCGTCGATCACCCGTAACCGGTCGAGGACGAGCTCCGTTCTTTCAGGCGTTACATGAGGGGTATCGCATATCACCCCTTCAGCAGTAGTGTTTTTAGATCCGATATAATGGGTAAGTGAAACAGTTTCGCCGGCTGCCGAAAAGGGAAGGTTCATCAACAGCAATCCCAGGAGCAGAAAGGAGGCCAGCAGGGAACAAGAGACTAGTCGCGGCCATTGTGCGCGCCAGGCGGCAAGGAGGACGAGGAGCGTAAAAATCAGACAGATCTGCACCGGAGCGTCGGGGAGACGCAGGCAAGCACTGCCGACAATTCCAGCCAGCAAAGCGACAAGCAACGGGAGAAAGGGACGCGACATTGCCGAACCGCCGTTTCCAATCTTGAGCGAAGACAAGAAGAATGACGGAGGAGTATCTTCGGTTTATAGAAGGAAATGAAGGACCTGTCAACAATGAGCCGCCGCCGCAAGGAAAAGTGTTGACAGTGACCCGGGTTGATGCGAAAAACCCTAACATCTGTCCCCTAGGGATTGACTTCCGTGAGCCCTGTTGCACTGTTGGACAGTTGAAACGATCAATGCGCCAAAACCGAAAGGCCATCCCCTCTAAGACGAGGCTTGAGACCGGCAGATGATAAAAGACCAGTCCACGTTTCCCGACTACATGATCTCGCGCCTGCGCTGGCTGATGCTCTCCCGGGTGATGATCGTTTCCTTTCTGCTCGGGCTTGCGACCTTCATTCAAATGAAGGGGATGGAATCTTTGGCCGCGATTTCGACCTCCATTCTGTTTAAAGCGATCATTGCCACCTATCTGCTCTCGATTCTTTTTCTGGTATTGTTGAAAAAGGTGCGCAATCTGACCATTAACATTTACGTCCAGTGCATTGCCGACATTGCACTGATTACCGGCATCGTCTATGCCACCGGCGGAATTCAAAGCATCTACTCCGTATTCTATCCCTTGGTCATCATATATGCGGTCTTCTTTTTGTCCCGGAAAGGGGGATTCATCATTGCCTCGGTGGCCGCCATCTTCTACGGGCTTTTTTCCGACCTGGAGTTTTACGGGATGATTTACCCACTCTTTCCGATCCCCCTGCCGGATTATCCCCATAACGTGGGCTATGTCTTTACGCGGATGACCACCCATATCATCTCTTTTTATCTGATCGCCTTTCTGGCCAGTTTTGTCGTCGAACAGGAGAAAAAGGCCCGAAAACTCCTTGCCGAAAAGCAGAACGCTTTCGAGGAACTCAATCTGCTCTATCGGAGCATTATCCAGTCGGTCGACACGGGCATCTTGACCATCGATTTGCACAAGCGGATCAAATCCTTCAACAGGGCGGCTGCGGAGATTACCGGCTTGTCTTTTCAGGAGGTTGAAAATCGGCTTGTTTCCGATGTGTTTACGGCAGGACCCCGCCTTGCGGAAGACCTGGCGGGTAGCGACCGCCTGTGGGCGGGGAAGACCCGGTTCGAAATTCCCTTTCCGACGGCCGGAAAGACGCTGTCCCTCGGGGGGGCGATTTCACCCTTGCGCGATCATCAGGGGCAGACGATCGGAAATATCGTCATTTTTCAGGATTTGACCGAAATCAACGAGATGCGGGAAACGATCGAGAAGAACCGGAGGCTTTCTTATGTCGGAGAGATGGCCGCCTGCCTGGCCCATGAAATCAGGAACCCCCTAGCCGCGATCAGCGGTTCCATTCAGCTGCTCAAAGAAGACCTTGCCCGGAATGAAACCAACGAGAAGCTGATGCAGATCATCTTCCGCGGCAAGGACCAACTGGAAAACTTTCTCAAAGACTTTCTTCTGCTGGCCAGGCCCGCCCCGGGGGTCAGGGAAAAAATCGATCTTCGGGAGATCCTCCGGGAGGTGATCGACTCCCTGCGCTGTGTCGAGGACTGGCATGAACCGCTCCAGATGAAAATCCTCTTTCCGGAAAAGCCGCTCCTTATGGAAGCCAATAAAACCGAGATTCGGCAGATCTTCTGGAATCTCATCCTCAATAGTCTC
Organism: Deltaproteobacteria bacterium; assembly: GCA_021817825.1. Classification (GTDB taxonomy): domain Bacteria; phylum Desulfobacterota; class Syntrophia; order Syntrophales; family UBA5619; genus JAKAFS01. The sequence continues at coordinate 26,163 of JAKAFS010000044.1, forward strand.
CAGGCCATGCCCGAGGGGGGAAGTTTGAAGATGGAGGCCGGTTCGGCAAAGGACGGACAAAGGGATGGGGTGCAGATCACGATCACAGACACGGGCAGGGGGATTGCCCTGGAGGACCTCAAAAAGATATATGAACCCTTTTATACGACCCGCGACAAAGGGACCGGGCTGGGGCTGGCAGTGGTGAAAAGGATCATCGACGGATACGAGGGAAAAATCATGGTTCAGAGCGAGCCGGGAAAAGGGACCTGCTGCACGGTCTGGCTTGCCGAAAAATGAGCGTAGTGCGTGAGGAAGGAGCCGCGAAGATGGCGAAGATTCTGATAGTGGATGACGATCAGGGGATGCGGGAATTCCTTGAGATCATGCTGACCAAAGAAGGGCATAAGGTCGTCAGCGCCGGAGATGGGGCCAAAGCGCTCGGCAATTGCCGCAAAGAGCATTTCGAACTGATCATTACAGACCTGCGAATGCCGAAAATGGATGGAATCGGTTTTCTGCGGGAAGTGAAGAAAGTGTCGCCGGAAACAACGGTCATCCTGATCACCGCCTATGCCTCGGGGGAAACTGCGGTGACGGCGATGCAGGAAGGGGCTTATGATTATATAGAAAAAGACTTCGCCATCGAAGATCTCAAACGGATCGTTCGCAATGCCCTCGACAAAAAAAGCGGCAATCGGGATGAAACCCGTTTTCTAAAAGCGGTGGAAGAGGCTGCCGGTTTCGGAAAGATGATCGGTTGCAGCCGGGAGATGATGAAGGTTTACGCGACGATCAAAAAGGTGGCGGACACGCCGGCCAATGTCCTGATTCTCGGCGAGAGCGGAACGGGCAAGGAACTGGTGGCCAAGGCGATCCACGAAAACAGTTCCCGCGCTCAGGCCCCCTTCCTGGTGATCAACTGCGGCGGGATCCCGGAAAATCTATTGGAAAGCGAACTATTCGGCTACATCAAGGGATCCTTTACCGGCGCTTATTCGGACAAGGCCGGACTGTTCGAGATCGCCCAGGGAGGAACCGTTTTTCTGGACGAGATCGGCGAACTCCCCGCGCTGCTCCAGGTCAAGCTTCTGCGCGTCGTCCAGGAGAAGACCTTTCGCCGGATCGGGGGAACCGAAGATATCCACGTCGATGTGCGGCTCATTTCGGCGACAAACCGCAACCTGGCGGACAACGTGAAATCGGGATCCTTTCGCGAAGACCTCTACTATCGGCTGAATGTGATTCCCCTCCACTTGCCCCCCTTGCGGGAACGCCGAGAGGACATTCCCTTGCTTACGAAGCATTTCATCGAGAAGTACGCCAAGGAATTCGGAAAAGGGGTTAAGACCATCTCCACCTACGCCTTGGAACTGCTGATGAAATATACGTTCCCGGGCAACATCAGGGAATTGGAGAATATCATCGAACGCAGCATCGCTTTGGAAACATCGAACATTATCTTACCGGAAAATCTCGTCCTCGCCCAGGACCGGGAGGAAACGGAACTCTTCACCCTCCATGGCCTGCCGGAGGCGGGCATCGATCTGAACGAGGAGTTGGCCAAATTTGAAAGGGGGCTCATCGAAAAAGCCCTTCTGAAGTCCGCCGGCGTCAAGGCAAAAGCTGCCGAACTATTGAAAATAAATTACGATTCTCTGTATTACCGAAGCGAAAAGCTGGGGATCCGGTCCTAGCGGGGGGATTTTCCCCTTGACATCTACAAGAGGCCTGTTTTATAAGTCGCCTCAAGGAGCAATAACAATGGCAGTGACCGGGCAGACAATGAAAGAAAACCGTTTGGGTTTGTTTAGCAGCTTTTTTAGCTATTTTATCGGGGTCTGCCCGCCGCTTCTGTAACCTTAGGGTACATAAGCCGTGGGCAGACCTTCCTGCCGCCCACGGTTTTTCGATTGTGGAAGCCGTGGATTTATTCACGGCTTTTTTTTTTGAAGGAGGGAGAAAATGATGCGTCAGTTGAATCGTTGGGTCATTTCGGGAGCGCTGGCCGTTGCGCTGATCCTGCCGGGTTCGGGAATCGCCAAGACGATCAAGGTGGGAGCCGCCATCAACCTGACCGGCCCGGCTTCCACCTGGGGCCAGTTTCATGCCAAGGGGCAACAGGACTATTTCCGCTATGTCAATGACGTCAAAGGCGGAGTTGCCGGAAACAAGATTGAAATGATTCTCGTGGATACGGCCTACAAGGTTCCCGAGGCAGTCGCCGCCGTTCGAAAGTTCGCCGTTCAGGACAATGTCGACATGATCGCCACCTGGGGAGCCGGAGAAGGACTGGCCGCAAAACCGATCGTCCAGAATTATAAGATTCCCACGATCAATTATTCCACCAGTTGGGAGATTCTCGAACCGCCCTTTGAGTATATGTATCTTCCCTTCGGCAGTTATCGCATGGACTGCGAGGCGGTATTGGATTATATCCGCGCCATCCACAAAGGCAAAGAGCCTCCGAAGGTTGCTTTGCTGACCTACAACAATGCCTATGGCCTGTCCATCCATAAACCGAGCCGCGACTATGCGGCGAAAATCAAGGTCAACATCGTCGCCGTCGAGGAATTTCCTCCCAAAACGGTCGACCTGACCACGGAATTGCTCCGGATACAGAAAAGCGGCGCCGAGTACATTTTCATGCAGATGCTGCCGGCTTCGATCATCACCGCCTTCCGGGGCGCGGACCGGATCGGCTACGACCCCGCCTTTTTCGGAACCTGGACGTCGACCGATCCGGACTTCGTGAAAATGGGGCAGGGGCTGATCCGCAATCGCCTCCGCATCCAGTTCCCCGGGGGACTGCCCGGTGACAAGAGCCAGGGGATGAAGATCATGCAGGAACTCTGGAAGCGCTATAAGACGGTCGATAAATTCGATGCCTCTTACTGGGAAGGGGTCGCCGTGGCCATGATTATGGAAAGGGCAATGCTCAGGGCGGGCGAGAAAGCGAAGGAGATCAACCGTGAGACGATCAATCGGGCCATGGAGTCCTTCCGTAACGAGGATTTCGGCGGGCTGATTCCCAACGTCACCTACACGCCGACCGATCACGGGGCGTCCTTCAGCGCCCGAATCGTGCAAGTCAAGGAGGACGGCTCCTATGTGCCCCTCACCAACTTTTACGTTCCCGGGAAGGAAAAGATCCGTCTCCAGAAGTAAGCAACGAACATTTCGGACTTGCCGACCCGTTCTGTAGGACAGTTGCGGACGGCGCAATCCGGTGGGCAGAAAATACTAAGGGCGATCGATGAAGTCATTCCGAGGCAAGCCGTCCGTTTACGACCGCAACGGGACGGAAGAAAAGCAGGCAGAACTGGTGATCCGGGGCCTATCACTTCGTTTCGGCGGGGTGATCGCCCTGGGGAACATCGACCTTTCCGTGCGGACCGGAGAACTGCTGGCCGTCATTGGACCCAACGGCGCAGGAAAAACGAGTCTGCTCAACTGCATCACCGGGTTTTATCAACCCCAGGAAGGCACGATTTCCTTCAACGGGAGGGACATCACCCGCAACCCTGCCCATGACCTGGTCGGCATCGGGATCGGGAGAACCTTTCAAAATATCGAGCTCTTTCCCGGGATGACGGTTCTGTCCAATCTTTTACTGGCGCGCCACAGACATTGCAGTTACGGCCTGGCGGCCGCCTGCCTCTTTTTGCCTTCCGTTCGTCGAGAGGAAAGGCGCCACCGGCGCGTTCTCGAGGAGATCATCGATTTTTTGGAAATCCAGTCGGTGCGCAACAAGCCGGTCGGCTCCCTGCCCTATGGGATGATGAAGCGGGTGGAACTCGGCCGGGCGCTCGCCCTGGAACCGTCCCTGCTCGTCCTTGACGAACCTTTTGCCGGCATGAACCTGGAGGAGAAGGAAGACATGGTGCGTTTTCTGGTGGAAATGAACCGCCACTGGAAACAGACCATGATCTTGGTTGAACACGACATGTCGATCGTGATGAGCATCGCTCGACGGGTGGCGGTTCTCAATTTCGGGGAAAAATTGACGGAAGGCACCCCTGAGGAGATCATCAGCCATCCGGAAGTAATCAAGGCCTATCTCGGCGATGCGGACACCATCTAAGAAAGGAAGCGGGAGTCCTTTGAACGGGGAGCGAGAAACGCAGGACCAGCATTGCAAGAACACTCTGCCACAATTGCTCGTGGCTCAAGCAGCGCGATTCGGCACGGACAGCGCGGCCGTACGGGAGAAGGCCTATGGGATCTGGCAGACCATTTCCTGGGATGGCTACCTGCGTTATGTGAAGCATACCGCATTGGGACTGTATTCTCTCGACTGTAGGCGGGGAGAGGCGGTCGGCCTGATCACCGATAACCATTCCGAATGGCTCTTTTCCGAATTGGGAGCGCAGTCGATCGGAGCGGTCACCCTGAACCTCTTCACCTCTGCCATTGCCGAGGAATTGTCCACCTCCCTGAGCAGGGTTCAGGCGACCTATGTCGTTGTGCAGGATCAGGAACAGGTCGATAAACTGATCGCCTGCCGCGACAAACTGAGCCATATCCGGAAGGTGGTCTATATCGACCCTACCGGAATG
>JAKAFS010000115.1 GCA_021817825.1 Deltaproteobacteria bacterium
TCTCTGTATGTCAACATCAACACCCACGAAACGGAAAGGTACTGGTACGCCTATGATATCAAATTGGAGCTGCGGCAGATCGTCCTGCTGGAGGTCAATCCCAGGATCAAAACCTTGGCGGACACCTGGTCGATCAACATCACCGGGGAAACCAACATCGGCAATCTGAACATCCTTAAAAAAGACGCCTTGGCTCTGGTGGAAGGTTTTATACGGGCCTACAAATCGGTCAATCAAAATAAGTGAAAAGCGTGCCTCCCCCTATTTCCATTGGCGTGACAAGAAACGCGAGCGCGGGGCGACGGATGGTCAGCGGCCGTAAAATCGGTCGGCGGGTCTGCGGCGGTTTTCTCTGCCTCTTGATCTTCCTCTGGCCTGCCGGTCCGGTCCTGGCGACGGATGAGCCGTTTACGGGGCCCACGAACCAAGGCGGAACCGGTTTATTGGAAACGCCGACGGCACGGGTCCTGCGGGAAGGGCAATTCCGGTTCGGTGCGGGGCAGGCCGATCCCTATCGCTACTATTACGGCACTGTCAGTCCGCTTAAGGGATTGGAGATCGGCGGCCGGATCACGGAAATACTCGACGTGCCCGCCTTGACCGCAGGCTACGGCAACTACAAGGACAAAGCCATCGATCTGAAATGGCAGTTCATCCCCGAGGGTAAATGGTGGCCTGCGGTGGCCATGGGCATCATGGACCCCCAGGGGACGCGGCTGTTCTCCTCGCAATACATTGTGGCCAGCAAGCAGATCTATCCCTTCGACCTGACCCTGGGCTTCGGAAACGGACGGTACGGCAAGCAGCCCCTGTCCGCGTCGGGCGAGTCGCTCAAGATGGAGATGCTCACGGACAACGCTTCCTGGCGGTCCAGCGGACAGTTCTTCGGAGGGATTCAGTATGCCGTGACGGATTGGCTCACCTTGATCGCCGAGTACAGCCCGATTCGCTACGAGCAACTGACGACCGATCCGGCCCAAGCGAGATACTTTCCGACGGCCGTCCCGTCCAAGTTCAACTTCGGCATGCGTCTGAAACCCTGGGATTGGCTGGAAGCCGACGTGAGCTATCAGCGGGGGAATCAGCTGGGAATCAATCTCTCGGTGGCCTTCGAATTGGGGAAACCCCTGGTTCCCATCTATTATCCCCCCTATCAGGAGAAACCCGAATTCCAGCTGGATCCGCTGACAGGGCGGATCGCCCGCGCGCTGCATGATTCGGGTTTCAGCGGCATCGGGATCAAAAGGGATGGGGACCAATTGTGGATCGAGGCGGCCAACGACACATACTTCTTCACCATGAAGGCCGTGGGGATGGCGCTGCAAGTCGTCAATCAGATCTTGTCGAAAAAAGTGGGGAGTGACCGCGGTCCCGCAGGGGAAGAAAAAAAGGAGGAGCGTCCGGATCCCCCTGAAGAAAGGATCAGGACGATTCACCTGATTTTGACCGACAACGGGACCCCCCTCGTGGAATTTGTGACCCAGGTCGAGGATCTTGGGGCGTTCTACGCTGAAGAATTGAAGCTCTCTGAGTTTCTGCAGCTTTCCAAGACCAGGACGGACGTCTGGAAGACGCCGGAAGTGCCCAAGAGCTACTGGCGCAACTTCGATTACGTCCTGAAACCGGACTTCAAGGTATTCCTGAACGACCCTTCGGGGTTTGTCAAATACCGGATCGGCGCCTTGGCAAATGGCCTTTATACGCCCTGGAGGGGGGGCAGCTTTGTCGCGGGGGTACTGGGATACCCTCTCAATACGGTTTCTTCGTCCAACACGCCGTCCGCGACGCCGGTCCGGACCGATATCGTGGACTATCAGGAGCAGAAGGTGGAACTGGCGCTGCTGCTGTTCAACCAGATCGAGAAATTCGACCACGAGATCTACGGAAGGGTTGCCGCAGGCTATCTCGAAGAACAGTATGCCGGATTGGACTGGGAGGTTGCCAAGCCTGTGCTGGGCGGACGCTTCACACTGGGGGTTTCCGGCAGCGTGGTAAAAAAACGGGAGCCCCATACCGCCTTCAGCCTGAAACAAAACGACTGGAAAGATCCCTATGTCACCGGTTTTTTCAATGTGCGGTTGAACCTTCCCGAAGTGGAGATGAACATCGATTTGAAGAATGGGCAGTTTCTGGCCGGCGACCGGGGGACCGTCGTCACCGTTTCCAAGAATTTCAACGGCGTGGTGCTGTCGGCCTGGTACAGCGTCACCGGCACATCGGTTTTCAAGGACGATTTCAACATCGGCTATCACGACAAGGGGATCGCCATCAGCATCCCCCTGCGCATGTTTACCGGCAGGGATTCCCGGACGGCGTACAGTACGGGCATTACGCCCTGGACCCGGGATGTGGCTCAAGACATCGTTCACTACAACGGTCTCTTCGATTTTATCGGAAGAAACAACGGGGTTTATGTGGAAAAGGACAAACCGATGATCAATAAGTAGAATAAGTAGGGACAGCGCCCTACTTATTTTTACTACCCACCCTTTCAACACCCTCAGGTAAAAACCATGCCAAGAATTTCACGCGCGATCGCCACAGGCTACCCGCACCATATCACGCAACGGGGCAACTACCGCCAGGTCGTTTTCACCCATGCGGAGGATTATGGCCAGTATCTCAAGTGGCTCACCCAGTATGCCCATAAATATGGTTTCCGGATCTGGGCATACTGCCTCATGCCCAATCACGTCCATTTCGTCGGCGTTCCCGAGTTGGACGACGCTTTGGCGCGAACCTTCAATGCCGCCCATATGCGTTACACCCAATATTGCAACCGCAAGAAAGGCAGCAATGGCCACTTGTGGCAGGGGCGATTCTTCTCCTGCCTTTTGGACGAACCCCATACCTATGCGGCCGTCCGCTATGTGGAATTGAACCCCGTTCGCGACGGCAGTGTTGCGGCTCCCGAAGACTATCCCTGGTCGAGCGCGAAGAGCCATATCAGTGGAATTCCGGATACCGTTCTGTCGGGTCACTGCTTCCTCACGGATACGGTAAAGGACTGGCGGAAATATCTGTCTGAAGGCCATGATCCGGAGCCGGAACGGGCAATCATCAAATCGACGCATAACGGTCACCCCTGCGGGGCGGCTGATTTTGTCTCGCGCATGGAAAGCCTTCTCAACCGGCGCTTCAGCCCTTTGCCCATGGGTCGCCCTCGGGGCAGTAAAAGTAAAGAAAACGGGCTCATCGCCATTCACGAAAATACGAAACAGGAATAAATAGGGCGCTGTCCCTACTTTTCTATAGGAGGAATAACATGACAGAAGAGTCGCAGGGGACTGCAAACCGGGCCTGTGAAGAGGAGCCGAACGAGGAGATCAACCTCCTCGATTACTGGCGGGTGATCTGGAAGCGGCGGCGGATGATCGCCGGGCTCGCGATTGTGACCGCTATTGCCGCACTAGTCATCTCCCTCTTTATGACCGATATCTACCGTGCCAAAGCGGTGATCATGCCCGTGGCGGCCAAAGACAGCGGGGGCAGCGGCGCCGGCCTGGCAGCGTTGGCCCAGCAGTTCGGGGGCATCCCGGGAATTTCGCTTCCCGGATCGGCGTCCTCCTCCGAGATCGTCAGTCTGCTCAAATCGAACATTCTGCGGGAGAAGATGATTCAGGAATACAACCTCATGCCCGTTCTGTTCCATAAACGGTGGGACCCGGGGCGGCAGGCCTGGAAAAAGAGCGGGGAACTCGGGTTCTTCGAGCGGAGTCCTCTTGAATACCTTTCCCGGATAAAGAGGGCTTTTGCTCCGAAGCCGCCCGCCGGCGTTCCCCAAAGGGATCACGATATCCCCACGACCTGGGATGCCCTGCGGCTGCTGGACGAAACAATCAGGATCAGTCAGGATGTCAAACAGAACACCATCACCATTTCCGCCGATTTTTACAACCCCGAGCTGGCGGCCCGGATCGTTGACCATTATCTGGCGACCCTCACGAATTATATGAGCAACGAGGCCAAGCGGGTGGCCAGAACCAACCGCCAGTACCTGGAAGAGCAGTTGGGAAGCACGGCGGATCCCATCATCAAGCAGAAAACCTACAACATGATCGCCCAGCAGATCTAGACGGGCATGATGGCGGAGGTCAAGGAAAATTTTGCCTTCAAAATCATCGATCCCCCCTTGGCTCCCGACAAAAAAGCCAAGCCGAATCGCGGCCAGGTGGTGTTGCTGGCGCTGGTCGCTGCCCTGTTCCTGGGCATTGTCGCGGCATTCATCAGGGAATACATCGAGCAAATCAGAGAAAAAAAGTAGGGCGCTGTCCCTACTTTTAAAAAAGGAGGTTGGTCAATTGAAAAGAGATTCCGGGAATCATATCGTATCGCTTCTGATGCTTGTCCTTTTATTCCCCCTGGCTCTGGCTTTTCCGGCCGCAGCTCAGAACATCACGGCCCAGCCTCTGCCTGGGATCATGATGGGACAGCCGTCGGCGCCCTCGCAGATGACCTCCCAGCAGGCGGATGCCTATCAGAAACTGACGCCGGCCCAGCAGGGAGCAGTCCAATCGGAGCTCGGGAAATCGGGCGGCCGTCTGACGCCCGAGGCGATCGAGACCCTGAAAGCGAGGCCTGAATTCAAAGGGCTGACCCCGGAGGATGTGGCCAAAGGAAGGCTGCTTCTGGAAGAAGGGAAAAAGTCCGGCAGCCGGACGGGAACGGAAAAAATAGCCGCTCCTTCCCCGAATAAAGCGGTCGCAGCCGAAACGGCGAAAGAAAAATCCCTCTTCGATCGTTCCCGGCAATTCGGCAAATACCAGGACATCTCCACGGATCTCAAACCCTTCGGCTATGATTTTTTCAGCGAGGCGGCCGTCCGGGTCGTTACCGACCGCAGAGACAGTCCCGTTCCGCTAAAATACGTGATCGGAACGGGCGACGAGGTCAAGCTCCTCCTCTGGGGACGAATCAATGCCCAGCATGACCTCACCGTCGACCGAGACGGAAAGATCACCATCCCCCAGATCGGCCCCCTCTATGTGGCCGGGATGACCTTCGAGGAGATGTCCAAGCAGATCCTCAAGCAGGCAGAGCAAGTGGTGGGGACGAATGTCGATATTTCCATGGGGTCCCTGAAGACCATTCCCGTTTTCATCCTGGGCGATGTCCGGCGGCCGGGATCCTATACCATCGGCTCCTTCGCAACCATCACCGACGCCCTGCTCCTGGCCGGCGGGCCCACCGAGATCGGCTCCATGCGCCAGGTCCAACTCAAGCGGAAAGGGCAATTGATCACGACCTTCGACCTTTACGACCTCCTCCTGATGGGTGACAAAACGAAGGACGCCACGCTGATGGCCGGGGACGTGGTCTTCGTGCCCGTGACGGGTCCCATGGTAGGCATCGCCGGCAATGTCAAACGTCCGGCCGTCTACGAACTCCGCAACCGTTTCGATCTGGGAACGGTCATCGACCTCGCCGGGGGGATCATTCCCACGGCCAATACCCAGCAGATCCAGGTCGAGCGGATTATCAGGAACGAACGGCAAGTGGTCGTCGACATCGACGACAAGAATCTGGAGCGGACGGCGGCGGTGAAGCTTCAGGATGCCGACCTGGTCAAGGTCTTCTCGATCGTGGATATGAATGTCAACGCCGTTTATCTCAACGGCAACGTAAAGCGGCCCGGGAAATACGAAATCAAGCCGGGCATGCGGCTCAAAGACCTCGTCAAGGACACGACCGATCTTCTGCCGGAAACCTATTTCGATTATGCCCTCATCAAGCGGCTGAACCCGCCGGAGATGGAGACGGTCCTGATCCCCTTCAGTCTGGTCCGGATGCTCGGGAACGATCCGGCCGGCAATCTTGAGCTCAAACCCCAGGACCAGGTGTACATTTTCAACCGATGGTTTTTCCGCGACCGGCCGCTGGTCGCGATCGAAGGGGAAATCCGCGGAGAATGCAGCAGCGAGCGAGAGACAAAGGAGGGCAATGGCGTCGATTTCTCCCGGAGGGAACAGGGCCTTTTGGGGAAAGCGGAGATCGAGGCCATCGGCCAAGAACTCAAGGAGATGGAAGCGGACTTGAAAAAGGTTTCTCTTTTCGATTTGGCCACCCAGGTCAGAGACATCGGAGAGGACATCCGGCTCCGGGGGAGGATCCCCTCGGACAGCGTCCGCATCCTGCGGGATGAACTGCTGAAGGCCGGACAGCTCCCGATGGTGGCCCGCCTGAAGGAGATCGAAAGCCGGACGAGGATCAGCTGCAATCTTCCCTTGATCGACAACATGCGGGTCAAGGACCTCATCCTGATGGCCGGCGGCCTGACGAACGATTCCTATCTGGAAAAAGGGGAGCTGATCCGGACCAGCCGGCAGCGGTCCTACCAGACCCTCTACTTCGACGTGGACCGGGCCATGGCCGGCGATCCCGACCACAATCTGCCCCTGCAGAACGAAGACCGGCTCGTCATTCACTCGATCTGGGAGCAGGTGTATAAAAAGAACGTGTCCATCGACGGCGACGTGGCCAAACCGGGCAACTATCAGTACACCGAGGGGATGACCGTCCGCGATCTGGTTTTCAAAGGCGGCAACATCCTGGAGTCGGCCTATGTGGACGAGGCCGAGGTCTCCTCCATTGTCATCGAAAAAGGGCGGAAAACGTCCAAAACGGAACGGAAAGTGATCAACCTGAAAAAGGCCCTGGAGGGAGATCCTGCCGAGAACCTGGTCCTGCTTCCCTACGACCGCCTGTTCGTCAAAAAGATCCCCGACTGGAGCGCCCAGAAGATTGTCACCGTCTCCGGTGAATTCAGGTTCCCCGGCCGCTACACGGTGCATAAGGGCGAAAAACTGTCGTCGCTCATCGAACGGGCGGGCGGCTACACAGGCAACGCCTATCTGCGGGGAACCATCTTCACCCGATTGAGCGTGAAGGAGATCCAGCAACAGGGGCTCGAGGAAACGGCCCGGCGGCTGGAAAAGGAACTGATGGTCCAGGGATCAGATCG
>JAKAFS010000116.1 GCA_021817825.1 Deltaproteobacteria bacterium
GGCGTCGTGAAGAAACTGGGGTTCGGTTTCGATGACCTCAAGAAGATCAACCCCCGCATCATCTGCTGTTCCATTTCCGGATACGGTCAGACAGGTCCCTTCAAGGATCGGCCGGCCTTCGATCTGGTGATCCAGGCCAGAGGCGGGATTATGAGCTATACCGGGGAACCAGATCAGATGCCGGTAAGGATGGGCGCCCCCATGGGCGATCTCTCCGGGGGATTGTTCGCAACCCAGGGCATTCTAGCGGCTCTCTATCAGCGGGAAAAGACGGGGAAAGGCCAGCAGATCGACATCAGCCTCATGGACTGTCAAACATCGCTGCTCACCTATCGCGCCCAGTTCTATTTCGTAGGGAACGAAATCGCACGGCCCGTCGGCTCCGGCCATGTGTCGGCCCATCCGATCAGGGCCTTCCAGACCAAGACGTTTGCGGTCGTCATTGACGCCAACATGGAAAACCTGTGGATCGAACTTTGCGATGCCATTGGAAAACCGGAGCTGAGCCGCGATGAAAGATTCAACTCACGGAAGAATCGCAATAAAAACAAAGAAGAACTCTATGCCATCCTGGAGCAGGCCTTTCTCGAAAAGACGGGAGAGGAATGGCTGGACATACTGGAGAAACGAGTCCCTATCGGCCCGATCAACACGATCGACAAGGCCCTTGCCGATCCCCAGACCCTGAGCCGCAATATGGTGGTGGAGGTCGAATACGCGAACAACAAAAAACTGAAAATCCTGGGAAATCCGGTCAAGATGTCCGAGACTGAACAGCAGACATTCAAGCGTCCTCCGTACCTGGGAGAGCATACCGGGGAGATCCTCTCAAAGCTTCTGAAGTACTCACCCGCGCAGATAGAGGAACTGAAAAACCGGAAGGTGATTTAGTCCCTCGGTAAGTCTTCACTGGCGACCCAAGCCCCGCGGGGTGTTTTATCAAGGAATTCATTCTATCCGTGAAAGAAACAATGAATGAATTCTCAGTGTGGTCGGCCCTAAAATGGCAGGAGCGCTTCCCGGCCTGTTTCCTTCGCCAGTTGGGCCAGATCGGTCAGGGTCTGCTCCGGCAGGCGCAGCCCCTCCCTCAGGCAACGCTCCTCGTTACGGGCCTCGATTTCGCCGGGGTAAAAGACCTCCTTAAATCCCTTGGCCAGCGGCACGGATTTCAGTTCGGCGATGAGCTTCTCCATTCGTGCATTGAACTCGGCCAGCGGTAGAAAAGCTTCGATATTCAAGGCGATCATCAGATGGCCGCAGCCGCTTCGGTGTTCGGTCTGGTAGGGGCCATGGACGCCGGTGCCGAAGCCGCTGCCCGTCAGCACGCCGGACAGAACGTCCAGGGCGACGGAGATGGAGTAGCCCTTGTGTTCTCCCATGGGCAGAATGATTCCCGCCAAAGCCTCCGCCGGGTCCGTGGTAGGCTCTCCGGCTGCGCTGATCGCCCAACCGGCAGGGATCGGCAGCCCCTTCTGCCGGGCTAAAAAGACCTTTCCCCTGGCCACCACCGTGTTGGCGATATCCAGAACCATGGGGGGATGAGACCCGGCCGGCGCCGCCACCGACCAGGGGTTGTTGCCCACAATTTTTTTCCGTCCCCCCCAGGGAGCCATAGCGGGGCTGGCGTTGGTGGTCAGCAGCCCGATGCAACCCTCCGGCGGCGCCATCCGGGTAAAGTAGGCCGCCGTGCCAAAGTGGTTGGAGTTCCGCACGGCCACGGCACCGATGCCATGAACCTTGGCGCGCCGGAGCGCTTCATGAGCGGCCCCGGCGGCGATGACCTGGCCAACGCCGTCCTTGCCGTCCAGAACGGCCACGGCGCCCGCATCCACGATCAGGTCGGGCTGCGTCACCGCGTGGACCACCCCCGCACGGATGCGCGCCACATACCAGCTCAGGCGCATGACGCCGTGCGACTGATGGCCCCACAGATCGGCCTGTACGAGGCTGTCGGCAACCAGATGGGCGTCAGCGGCGGGAAGGCCGACGGCCGAAAGGACGGCATCCGTGAAGGCAATCAGTCTGACAGCGGCGATGGTCGATGTATTCATTCATGACGTCCTTTCAAGGATCCTATGCGATGACACCCGCGCCCCTCATCCTCTTCACTTCTTCCGGATCGTATCCCAGCTTTGCCATCAGCTCGTCCGTGTGTTCGCCCAACTCCGGCGCTCGGCACTGGATGGCGGCCGGGGTCCCGGAGAGCTTGATGGGATTGTTGAGCACCTTGATCTTTCCGTGGCCGGCAATATCCATCTCGCCGAAAAAGTCGTTGGCGATCGCCTGCTCGTCATGGGTCACCTCCAAGGGCGTCACGACCGGCGACCAGACGATCTTGAACTTGCGCAGATGGGCCAGCCACTCGGTGTAGGTCTTGCCCCTGAAGATATCCTCGATGATCTTGACCAGTTCGACGCAATTCTTTTGCCGTGCGTTGAAGTCGACGAACTTGGGATCGTTCTGCAGATCCGGCCGGTCGATCGCCTTGCAGAATTCCGGCCAGTAGGTCTGGGCATTGGTCATTCCCAGCATGATCCAGCGGTTGTCCTTGGTGGGATAATGGTTCCGGATGGGGTTGGCCATCGATTTGCGCGAGGGCCGCGGGGCGTCCTTCCCGGTCACCAGGCAGCCCGTGATATCGAACCCCAGGACCCAGGTGGCGGTGTTATACAGGGAGACCTCCACCTGCTGGCCGATCCCGGTGCGCTCCCGGGCGAACAGGGCCGTCATGACACCCGCCAGAAGGCTCAGGGAAGTGATGCTGTCGCCATAGGCGCCGCGGGAGACGTTCGGAGCCGTATCCGGATCGTGCATCATCTCCATGACGCCGCTCCTGGCCCAGAAGGCCACCGAGTCGTAACCGCCCGAGTTCTTCTCCGGCCCCTTCTGGCCGTAGCCGGTGAGATTCGCATAGATGATCTTGGGATTCCGGGCCGAGATCGCTTCATAGGTCAGGTTGAACTTCTGCATTTCGTAGGGGCGCAGGTTGTTCAGAAAGACATCGGCCTCCGCGCAGAGCCTGTGGATGATCTCCTGTCCTTCGGGATTCGCCAGGTTGATGCAGATGCTCTTCTTGTTCCGGTCCACATGCTCCCAGAGGTAATTGATCTCGCTGTACTGCGTCCACGCCCCAAGCCGCTGGCTGGAGTAGCGCTGCATATCGCCTTCGCCCGGCGCCTCCACGTGGACCACGTCGGCCCCCCAACTCCCCATGAGCATCCCGGCGATCGGCATGGCCACCGCCGCCCCGATCTCCACGACCTTGATCCCTTCCAGTGCCTTTGTCATGCTCCCCTCTTCTCTTTACTGAGTGTTCTGCCGGTCTCGCAAAGTTACCCTTCTGCTACGCGGTATGGCCGGCGGCGGCCAGGGCCGCCGCCTTTTCCGCATTCCTCTTTTCAACGGCCTCCGCGCGGACCAGGAGAAAATTCACATATTTCATGTTGGCGACGTCGTACATCTTCCCGTCCACCGAAGCGGACCCTTCCTCTCTGTCGTATGCCTGGTCCAGGGCTTCCTTGACCCTGCGGGCCAGCGCCACCTCCTCCGGCGGGGGAGAGAATCCCTCGTTGGCCGCTTCGACCCACGCCGGGTGGATCACGCTGGTGCCCATGAACCCCATTTTGTAGGCATACCGGCAGGCCCTGAGCATCGCCTCTTTTCCGGCGGAGACGCTGACATAATCCGCATTGTTCTGGGCGCCCATCCCGTGCGCCTGCACCCCGGCGGCCCGGGCGGCATACAGAAGCTTGGTCTCAGGGTAATAATACTGATCGAAATTGAGCTCCGGATACCGGGTGAATCCCAGATCAACGGAAAGGTCGGCCTGCCCGGTGGTGATCGAGACGATCCGCGGGCTCGCTTCAGCGATATCCTCCATGCGGATGATCCCTCTGGCCGTCTCGAAGATCAGGTCGAACTGGATTTTTCCCGGAGGAAGGTCCCGTTCTTTTTCCAGTTCGGTGACCAGGCGGTCAAGCCGCTGGATGTCAGCAACCGTTTCACATTTGGGGATCATCAGGGAGGTCACTCCGGGGATGACGACGGCATCGAGATCCTCCGCTTCGAATTCCCGGTTGATGCGGATCTGAATCTCCGCCCCGCCCCTGGCGACGATCGGGATGTCATCCTTGACCATCCTTCGGGCGGACGCCTTGTCCGCCGGTGCGACGGCGTCTTCAAGATCCAGAATGATGCAGTCCGCGCCGCGCGTCCACGCCTTGGTCACAAATTTTTCCCGGTTCGCCGGAACATAGAGCTTGGATCTGCGGACAAAGGTCTCCCGGTCGAATTTTTCAGCCTTCATCGGACATTTTCCGTCAAAATCACAAACAGTCTATGATGCGTCCGCCCCGCGGCGGCGCCGGTCCCGGAACCACCCGACCGCAGGCCAGAGTATCATGGCGAAGGCCAAAAGCAGCAGGCCGACGGTGATCGGACGGGTGTAGAAGATATCATAACTTCCCAGCGACATGCTGAGCGACTGGCGCAGGGCCCGTTCCACCATGGGGCCCAGGACCACAGAGAGAACCAGCGGGGCGGGGGGCAGGTCGAACTTCCTCATCAGGTACCCCACGATGCTGAATATATAAAGCAGCCCTACATCGAAGGGGCTGTTGTCGACCGCGTAAACCCCGACCGTGGAAAAGACGATGATCAGGGGCATCAGCAGAAAGTTGGGAATCTTGAGAATCTTGACGAACAGGGGGATGCAGCCGATGTTCATGATCAGGAGCATGACATTGCCGATGTACATGCTGGCGATGACACCCCAGACAAAATCCGGGTTCTTCTGGAAGAGCAAAGGACCCGGCTGCAGTCCGAACATCATCAGGGCCCCCAGCATGATGGCGGTCGTCCCTGATCCCGGGATCCCCAGCGTGAGCAGCGGTACCATCGCGCCTCCGGTGGATGAGTTGTTGGCCGACTCCGGCCCGGCCACCCCCTCGATCGCCCCCTTCCCGAACCGCTCCGGATGCCGGGAGAGTTTCTTCTCGGTCGCATAGCTCAAAAACGAGGCGATGGTTCCGCCGGCGCCCGGAAGCACCCCGACGATGAATCCCATGAAGGTGCCGCGGGTGATCGGCTTCCAGGAAAGCCGCCAATCCTCCCGATTCGGCCAGACGCCCTTGATCGTCGTCGTGACGAACTCCAGTTTCATGGTCTTTTCGGCGGTATAGAGCACCTCGCCGATTCCGAAGAGCCCCACGGCGACCACCAGGAAATTGACTCCATCCAGAAGCTCCGGGAAGTCGAAGGTAAGGCGCGGATGGCCGGACAAGGCGTCCATCCCGGCAGTGGAAACCAGGAGTCCCAGGAAGGTGACCAGGAAGGCCTTCAGCGCCGAGCCGCCGGAGAGGCCCGCAATGGTGGTGAGACCCATGAGCATGAGGGCGAAGTACTCCGGCGGCCCGAACGAGAGGGCGACCTTCACCAGCGGCACCGCGACCAGCATCAGGAGGATGACGCTGACCGTTCCGGCGATGAAAGAACCGAAGGCCGCCATGCCGAGGGCCGTTCCCGCCCGGCCCTGCAACGCCATCTGGTAGCCGTCCAGTGTGGTCATTACGGACGAGGCTTCACCGGGAAGATTGATGAGAACGGAGGTGATGGTGCCCCCGTACATCGCCCCGCAGTAGATCCCCGCCATCAGGATCATGGCGGAGGTGGGATTGACTCCGAAGGTCAGCGGCAGCAGGATGGAGATCCCCGCCGAGGGTCCGATGCCCGGAAGCGCCCCGATGATCGTCCCGGCGATCGTTCCCAGGAGGCAGTACAGGAGATTGACCGGTGTGATGGCAATGGAAAAACCCATCATCAGCTGTTGCAGTGCTTCCATACGCAACTCCTCAGTAGATTGGCCCGTAGATTGGAAGGACCTCTTCCAGAATCCCCATGGGCAGCGGGACGCCGAGCCAGCGCCCGAAAACCAGGTACACGCCGAACAGGGTAAGGACCGCGGTGAGGGCGATTGTCTTCCAGTTGCGGGAGCCGAAGACCGGCACGGTGATGGCGGTGAGGATGGCAAGGGAGATCGGCATCCCCAGAGGTTTCATCAGGACGATGGCCAGGAGGTAACCGGCGAGCACCAGGATCACCCGTAATGCGCCCGCCTTTTCGGGGTAAAATGCCGTCGCGAAGCGGCTGGCGGGAAGCGCGACGGCCCGGAACAGCAAGGCAGCCGCTGTGATTCCCAGACCTACTGAAAGCCAGAACGGCATAAAGCCCGGCCCCATCCCGAACTCGGCGCCGGCCTCGATCAGGCTGGATTCGTACCCGATATAGACCGCAAACAGCAACAGGACCAGCCCCAGGACTTGTTCAGCCCGTTTCATAGCGGATCTCCTTTTTGCGTATATGTGCCGGGACTTGCCGTCTTATTGACGGCGGTCCCGGCTTTAGGCTGGGCTAGGAACCGCAACACTATTTTTTCTTGACCACGCCCAGCTCACGCAGGATGATGCTGGTTTCCTGGGCAAATTTGTCGTAGCGCTTCCTGGTCTCAACGCTGTTCAGGAATTTCGGGGTCATGAAGTTGTCGGAAATGTATTTCTTGAAGGCCGCGGTGTCCATGACCTTCTTGGTCACCTGCTCGTAGTAGGCCACAGCCTCAGCCGGGATGCCCGGCGGGGCGTTGATCCCGCGGAAGGTGTTGAAAACCACATTGATGCCCATTTCCTTCAGGGTGCGGAGGCCCTTGAGCTCCGCCACCCGCTGCTCGGCGGCGAGGGCCAGAGGCCGCATGGTCTTCCCTTCGAACTGCTGCATGACCTCGGTCGGATTGGCGCTGGCGACGTCGATATGGCCTCCCAGGAGCGCCGCGTTCACATCACCGCCTCCCTGGAAGGCGATGTAGTTGAACTTGACGCCGGCGGCCTTGCCGATCATGGCCGCCAGAATCGAGTCGGAACCGCCCACATTGGACCCGCCCCACTTGATGTTTTTGCCCGCCTT
>JAKAFS010000045.1 GCA_021817825.1 Deltaproteobacteria bacterium
GATCTGCGAGGGTTACGAGGATCCCCAGGGTCAAAAGCCAGAGCGTCAGGTCCTTGTAGAAGGCGTTGGGGAAGAAGGGGATCTCCTTGAGCCTGGTCTTTTCCAGGGAGAGGGGGACGCTCACCCCGTGGAGCTGGACCAAAAGGAGGTGCAGGCCGATGATTGCCAGGGTCAAAAGGGGCAGGATCGCCACATGGAAGGCGTAGAAGCGGATCAGCGTCTCGCCCGTCACATCGAGGCCGCCCCGAAGCATGGCCTTGATGAATCCCCCGATCACCGGGAAGGCGCCGGCCCCGCCGGTGGCCACCCGGACGGCGGCAAAGGCCCGCTCGTCCCAGAGGAGGAGATAGCCGCTCAGGCCGAAGAAGATCGCAAGGCCTAGCAGGCAAAAGCCGCTCACCCAGACCAGCTCCCGGGGCTTCCGGTAGCCCTTTGCCAGCAGGGTCCCGAAGAGGTGGATGAACAAAGAGACGATGGCCAGCTGCGCCCCCCAGTGGTGGAGGGAGCGGAAGAACCAGCCCAGGTGGAGCTTGGTCACGATCTCGACGATGCTCTTGTAGGCAAACTCGCTGTGCGGGACGTAGTAGAGGGCCAGCAGCATTCCGGTGATAAACTGGAGGCTAAAGAGAAACAGCGTGACCCCGCCCGTATAGTAGAGAAAGTCGCAGCGGTGCTCGGGGACGCACTTGCTTTTCGCCAGCGCCTTGAGCCCGGCGATGTCGTAGCGCTCTTCCAGCCACTCCTTAAGCCTTGGGCAGTTCAACCTTGACCCCCTTCTTGGCAATGATCAGCTTGTCCCCCGCTTCGCTGATGACAAAAAGCTCCAGCGGCTTGGGCGGCGGTCCGGCGATGTTCTTGCCGCTGTCGTCGAACCAGCCCTGGTGGCAGGCGCAGTAGAAGCGCTGCTCCGCGGGCTTGTAGTCCACGTTGCACTCCATGTGCGAGCAGACCCCCTTGAGGGCCAGGACCGTGCCGTCGGCCCTCTTCAGGTAGAGCCCCACCGTGCCGCCCCAGGCAAACCGCTTGACCGAGTTGGGCGCGATCCCCGCG
This sequence comes from Deltaproteobacteria bacterium, assembly GCA_021817825.1. Taxonomy (GTDB): domain Bacteria; phylum Desulfobacterota; class Syntrophia; order Syntrophales; family UBA5619; genus JAKAFS01. The sequence goes on from JAKAFS010000045.1 coordinate 1,051, forward strand.
AACGCCTTCCGGTCGAGAACGACAAAGTCCGGTTCCTTGCCCAGGGTGGGGAAGGCAAACCGCAGGAGGGCGTAGAGGGTCCCGGAGAGGAAGGCCAGGAGCCAGCCGCCGAAGAGGGTGTTGAGGAAGGTGCGGCGGGTGATGAGCGAGTATTTAAGTTTCATTCTTGCCCCTCCCCAGCCACTTCCCCAGGCGGTGCTTCACGATCTTTTGCCGCAGGCCGACGATGGCGTCCGTGGGCCGCACGTCCTTGGGGCAGGCATCGATGCAGCGAAAGACCGTATCGCAGCCCCAGACCCCTTTTTCGTCATCGACGATCGCAAGCGCCGAGGCGGGCCGCTCGTCCCGGGAGTCGAGGACGAACCGCTCGAGCTTGGCCGCCGCCGCCGGCCCCAGATAGTCCGGATCCCGGGCCAGGACCGGGCAGGCGCCGTAGCAGCAGGCGCAGAGGATGCAGTTGACGTACTGGTCGAAGCGGAGCCGCTCCGCCTCGCTCTGGAGGATCTCCTTTTCGGGATCGGGCGACTTCCTGATCAGGTAGGGCTGGATCTTTTCGACCATCGCCCAGAAGGGGGTCAGATCGACGACGAGGTCGCGGATCACCTCCATATTCGGGAGGGGCTCCAGGACGATCGTGTCGCTGTTGAAGGAGGCGACCTGGGTCCGGCAGGCGAGGTCGATCTTGCCGTTGATTACCATGGCGCAGGAGCCGCAGACGGCGGAGCGGCAGGAGGAGCGGAAGCCGAGGGTCCCGTCGAGCTCGTCGCGGATCCGGAGCAGAACCGCCAGGACCGTGAGCCCCGGGATGACGTTGATCCGGTAGGTGGCAAAGCAGGGCTTCCCCTCCGGCGCCCTGGCGTCGTACCGGAGAATCTTGAAGGTATAGGCGCTGGCCTTGATCAAAACACCCCTCCTGCTTCCATCAATGCGTTTTTGATGACCTTGAAAAAAGCTCTCTAGGCAAGGCGCGCGACTCGCGAGGAATGAGGCGTACTTTTCCGTACGTCGCAATGACGAATGAGGAAGCGCCACGCCGTATAGAGGCTTTTTGCGAGATCATCATTATTTCCTCTCCATCGGCTGATACCGCGTGACCGTCACCTCCCGGTAGGAGATGACCGGGTCTCCGTCGGGGCCGCGCCGGGCGATCGTATGCTTCATCCAGTCTCGATCGTTCCGGCTTGGGAAGTCGTTCCGGTAGTGGGCCCCCCGGCTCTCCTGGCGGAGGAGCGCCCCCAAGACCGTGGTGTGGGCCACCTCCAGCATGTATTCCATCTCCAGGGCGGCGACGAGCTCGTAATTCATGTGGCGGGCCGGCGAGGTCACGCCGCAATGGCGGTATCGCTCCTTGAGTTCCAGCACCTTGGCCAGGGCCTCTTCCATCTCCTTGGCGATCCGGAAGATCCCGGCCTTGGCGAAGAGCGTGGCGTTCATCTCCTGCTGGAGGATCGCCGTCTTCTCGCGCCCCGGCGCGGCGAGCCTTTTGAGCTTCGCCTCGACCTCGTTCCGGAGCCGAAGGAGGGGTTTTTCATCGGGCTGCCGCCTGCCGCCGCCCGCGATCTCCTCGGTGATCGCCAGGGCCGCGAGCTTCCCGAAGACGATCGTATCCAGAAGCGAGTTTCCCCCCAGCCGGTTGGCGCCGTGCACGCTGACGCAGGCGCACTCCCCGCCGGCGTAGAAACCCTGCACCTCCGAGGCGCCTTGGATGTCGACGTCGATCCCGCCCATCGAGTAGTGCTGGCCCGGCATGATCGGGATCGGTTCCTTGACCGGATCGATGCCGACAAAATCGAGGCAGATGTTCCGGATCCCCGTCAGCCGCTCCTTGATCCGCTTTTCCCCCAGGTGGCGCAGGTCGAGTTCGATGTATTTCCCTAAAGGATGGTCGAAGCCGCGCCCCTCGTTGATCTCGGTCTGGATGCAGCGGGAGACGATATCCCGGGGCGCCAGCTCCATCGCCGTCGGGGCGTAGCGCCCCATGAACCGCTCGCCCTGGTTGTTGAGCAGGGTAGCCCCCTCGCCGCGACAGGCTTCGGACATGAGGATGTTGGTGCCGATGAGCGTGGTCGGGTGGAACTGGACGAACTCCATGTCCTTGAGGGGGATGCCCGCCGTGTAGGCCATGCCGATGCCGCTTCCGGTATTGATCAGGGCGTTGGTGGAATTGGCGAAGACCCGGCCGTAGCCGCCGGTCCCGAAGAAGGTCGTCCCGGCGCGGATCGGGATGAGCTCGCCCGAATGCATGTCCAGGACGACCACGCCGTGGCAGCGGTTGTCTTCGACGCACAGGGAGGTGACGACCCATTCCGGATAGACCCGGACCCCCTTGGCGACGGCGCGCTCGTAGAGGGTGTTGAGCAGGACGTGGCCCGTGATGTCCGCCGAGTAGCAGGTCCGGGGGTAGCCGGCGCCGCCGAAGGGGCGCTGGGCGATCGTGCCGTCGGGAAAGCGGCTGAAGGGACAGCCCCAGTGTTCCATCTCGTAGACGATCGGGGCCGCCTCGCGGCACATGAGTTCGACGGCGTCCTGATCGGCCAGATAATCGCTCCCCTTGACCGTGTCGAAGCTGTGCTTTTCCCAGGTGTCGTCACGGCTTTCGGGATTGTTGGCCAGCGGGGCGTTGATGCCGCCCTGGGCGGCGATGGAATGGGAGCGCAGGGGATAGACCTTGGTGACGAGCCCCACGTCGAATCGGTCGCAGAGACCCACCGCCGCCCGAAGTCCTGTCAGCCCGCCGCCGATGATGAGGATGTCATGCGCGATCATGCCTGTGAAAACCTGACATAGAGAACAATCAGTGCCGCGGAAATGACGGCGGCAGCGACGTTCGCGATCCAGAACAGCTGCTTCTCCTTCCGGTACCCGAGGTCGATGGCCACCGTCCTTAAGCCATAGAGGCTATGGAAAGTGAAGAGGAGCAGGATGAGGATGTCCAGGACGGGATGACGATGGAGGGAAAGCGCCCAGTCGGGTTTCTGATCTTTCGTGAAGAGGAAATAGCTGGTGAGGATCTTGATGCCGAACAGGACGATCAGGGTGACGCCGCTGATCCGGTGAAACAGCCAGATGAACATAAGCCCTCCAGCAGAGTGTCAGGAATGCGCCGGCAACCGGATTCCCTTCGGGGAAGTCCAAGGCCCTTCCCGCTGCGACAGGGCCGCCAACGTCCGATACGCTTTTTCGCTAACAGGAAACCCCTTCTTTGTCAAGCGGCCATCCGCTTTAGGGCAGCGCCCCTTTACCGGGAAAGGGACGACGCCGGGCTTCCTGCTTTTTCGGTCATTTCCCCGCGTCCAGATGGCGCCGGATGGCGGTGGCCAATTGGCTGATCAAAAGGGGTTTCATGAGGAGCTCCCGGAGGTTGAAGAACTTCGCCTTTTCCGGCGTGAGATCCTCGCTGAACCCCGTGCAGAGGATCACCGGCACTTCGGGACGACAGCGCATGACTTCCTGGGCCAGTTCGATACCGGTCAAATTCGGCATGGTCATATCGGTGATTACCATATCGAAGCGATCGGGCTGGGTGCGGAAAATCTCCAGGGCCTCCAGGCTGCCGGTCATGCCGGTGACCTCGTAGCCGAGATTCTTCAGCATGTCTTTTCCCAGCTGCACGAGGACCTCTTCATCGTCCACGAAGAGGATCCGCTCCGTCCCACCGGGGAGTTCCTCCTTCAGCTGGCCGCTTTTTCCGACCGGCGCGTCCGTCAGCAGGGGGAGGTAGACGTGGAAAGAGGCGCCTTTGCCCACTTCGCTTTCCGCTGTGACGGTGCCGCGGCAACCCTTGACAATGCCGTGTACGACCGAAAGACCCATGCCGGTGCCTTCGTCCTTCTTCTTCGTCGTGAAAAAGGGATCGAAAATCCGGTTCATGATCTCGGGCGCAATGCCGCTTCCCGTGTCGCTTACCGTCAGTTTCAGATACCTGCCCGGCGCTAGGCCATGGCAGGTGGTCAGGGGATCGTCCGGTTCCACTTCCACAGGGAAGAGGGCGATGCGTAATTCGCCTTTTCTCTCTCGCATGGCGTGCGCCGCGTTGGTGCAGAGATTCATCAGGACCTGATGAATTTGGGTGGCATCGGCAAGAACCGTGTCCTCTTCCGATTGGAGTTCCTGGCGGATCTGGATGGTGGAGGGGAGGGAGGCCCGGAGGAGCTTGAGCACTTCCTTGATGATGGGACTGACCCGTAAAGGCTGAAGTTTTCCTTCCCCTTGCCGACTGAAGGCGAGAATCTGCTTGACCAGGTCCCGGGCCCGTTCGCCGGCCCCGTATACCTGACGGAGATATCCCCGGAGGCGTTCTCCCAATGCCGGGTCGGCGATCGCGATCTCCGTGTAGCCCATGATGGCGCTGAGGATATTATTGAAATCGTGTGCGATCCCTCCGGCCAGGGTGCCGATGGCCTCCATCTTCTGCGATTGCCGCAGCTGTCCTTCCAGGACCTTGCGTCTCGTCATGTCCATGACTGCAACGACGGCCCCGGTCGCGAAATTCCCCACCCGGAGCGGGGCGGCGCTCAAAAGGGCCCAAATTTCCGTTTCCTCTTTCCGGCGCATCCGGACTTCGATGGTCGATGCCCCCGTCGTCAGACTGTTTCCATAGAGAGCCGCTCCGGTTTGCAGGTATTCCTCGTCGCTGAAATAGAGAAACCGCGAGTTACGGCCGATCAGTTCTTCCCGCCGATAGCCGAAGATCTCGTAGGCAGCTTCATTGGCGGTGAGCACGATTCTGTTGGCGTTCAAAACCAAAATGGCATGGGGGACCGCCAGAAAGACGCTTCTCAACATGGCTTCGCTGTCCCGCAAGGCTTCCTCTGCCTGCTTGCGCTCGGTGATGTCCTGATAGGTGCCCAGGATGCCCGTGATCACGCCGTCCTCGTTGCGCAACGGGATCTTGCTGGTCAGCAAGACGATCGTCTCGCCGTCGGATCTGGTCAAGGGTTCCTCGAAACCGATCCTGGCTTCGCCGGTTTCCATGATCTGCCGATCGTCGTTGCGATAGCGTTCCGCCCGGTCGCGCCATCCCATCTCGAAATCGGTTTTGCCCACGATCTGGTCCGGCCTTTCGTGCCCCGCATCCCGGGCGAACAAGGCGTTGCAGCCGAGGAAGCGACCGTCTCGATCTTTCCAGAAAATGCGGGCCGGCACGGTGTTCAGGATATTCTTCAGCATCAGATGGGCAGAGGTCAGTTCCCGTTCCCTACTTTCCAGCCTGTGCTGAGAGGTCTCGCGCTCGGCGATTGCCTGCTGGAGTTGGGCCGTGTAGGCGCGGGTTTGGTCGAGGAGGCGGGCGTTGTGGATGCTGATGGCAATTTGATCGGCGGCCGTTTCCAGGTAATGGGACGCGGTTGCAAAATCCTGTTCCGCGACCGACGCCGCTCCCAGCAGACCGATGACCTCTCCGCCGAGACGCAGGGGGAGGGCGGCGAAGGACCGGAACCCGGCGTTTCGGCATTCCTGCCAGGTGCAGCGCTGGTCTTCCCAGATATTGGATACGTAAATCGGCTTCCCGGTGCTCACCGCCAGACCGCAGAGGCACTCGCCGACCTGGTGGACCGACGCTTCGGCGATGCCCTGGTGGTTGGGCTCGGGAAGGCCGGCGATCAGGTGAAGTTGGTTTCCCTTGCGGATGAACAGGAGGGCCGCATCGAGGCGGAGCGTTTCCGCCACCTGCCCGACCGCCGCCTTGCAGGCCGCCGACAACGAGAAGTGAGCGGCCAGGGTCCGGGACAATTGGTTGAGGGCGGCCAGGGCTTCGTTTTTTTTCCGGAGCTTTTCCTGGAAGCGCTTCCGCTCGGTAATCTCCCGGCTGACGGCCACGATTCCGCATCGGTTTCCCGCCTGGTCGCGCAGGAAGGAAAGGGTGGTTTCCATCCAGAGGGTCTCGCCGTTTTTCCTGTAGAATTCCATCTCCAGGAGGCGAATGCGGTTGGGATCGTGGCGACCGTCGGCTTCCGCCTCCATCTCTTCGGTAAAGGCCGCCAGGGCGACCTGTAGGGACGCGGGCGTTACGATCCGGTCGAAGGGCCTTCCTTCATACTCCTCGGGCGGATAACCGATAATCCGTTGGACGGCCGGGCTGACGTAGGTAAAACAGAGATTCATATCCAGGATGGAAATGATATCGGCCGTATTTTCGGCGATGAGCCGGTATCGCTCCTCGCTGTCCTTGGGCATTGCCGCGGGTTGCACCGGCGGACCGACTTTTTCGTCTGCAAGCGGAAGGCATTCGTCCCGTTTTTTGCCGGCTGTGACTTTATCGCTCATCATGACAATCCTAGGACCGCGATTTTGGGACGCTCCGGATCTCTTGAACGCGCCTGCCGATCTCGGCGGGATTCTTTTCCACAATGACGCCGGCCCGTTCCAGGGCCTGGAACTTTTCTTCGGCCGTTCCCCGGCCGTCCGAGATGATCGCCCCGGCGTGGCCCATGCGCCGTCCCGGCGGAGCGGTCCGTCCGGCGATGAAGGAGACGACCGGCTTGGTCACCTGCCCTTGGATGAATTCCGCGGCTTCCTCTTCCGCCGTTCCCCCGATCTCGCCGATCAGGACGATCGCCTCGGTCCGGGGATCCTTCTCGAAGAGCGCCAGGATATCGATGAAGCCGCACCCCACGATCGGGTCGCCCCCGATCCCGACGGCAGTCGACTGGCCGATTCCCAGCTGGGTGAGCTGCCAGATCATCTCGTAGGTGAGGGTGCCGCTCCGGGAGACGACACCCACGTTTCCCGGCTTGAGGATGAAATTGGGCATGAAGCCGACCTTTCCTACTCCCGGGGTCGCGATCCCGGGGCAGTTCGGCCCGATCAGCCGGGACCCCGACCCTTTCAGGGCCTGTTTCACCTTGACCATCTCCAGGACGGGGAGTCCTTCAGTCAGGCAGACGATGAGCTCGATCCCCGCCTCGATGGCTTCGAGGATCGCATCGGGAGTGGAAGCTGCCGGCGTGTAGATCCCCGAGACGTTGGCGCCCTGCTTCTCCACGGCGTCGCAGACGCGATCGTAGACGGGGAGCCCGTCGAACGCCGTGCCCGCCTTGCCGGGCGTGATGCCGGCGACCACCCTGGTTCCCAGCGCCACCGACTCGCGGGTGTGAAAACTTCCCTCGGTGCCGGTGATCCCCTGAATGCAGATCCGGGCCTCCTCGCCCAGCAATATCGCCATGGGTCAACTCCTCTTTCTTTTTTCCTCCGTCCCGGGGCGTGTCGGCGCGGTTTTCCCAAACGGCGCATTGGAGGTTTTTCGGGCACCTTTGCCGTCCCCCGGCGGAGCGACCGCCGGAAAACATGTTTGAGCGCCAAAGGCGCGAGTTTGTTTTTCGGCAGCGAAGCGGGGGCGAGCAGGGTCGGAAAAGATCCAGCGCCTTGGGGAAGCCGCGCTGACGCGCCCCCCTGCTATCCCCCAAGCAATGCCACCGCCTTTTCGGCCGCCTCGTACAGGCCGTCGGCGACGGTAAAGCGCAGGCCCGACGCTTCGAGCATCCGGCGGCCTTCGTCCCGGTGGGTCCCCTGGAGACGGACGACCATCGGCAGGTCCATCGAGCTGTGGGTCGCCGCCTGGATCAGGCCCGCAGAGACGCGGTCGCACCGGAGAACCCCGCCGAAGATGTTGATGAGGATGCACCGGACGTTCGGATCGGCGGCGATAATGCGGAAGGCCTTCTCGATCCGTTCCGGCGAAGCGCTGCCCCCGACATCCAGGAAATTAGCCGGTTCGCCGCCCGCCATCTTGATCAGGTCCATCGTCGTCATTGCCAGCCCCGCGCCGTTGACCATGCAGCCGACGTTTCCCGCAAGTTTGATATAGTTGACCGAGGCGTCCCCGGCCAGGACCTCCAGCAGTTCCTCCTCTGCGGGATCGTGCAGAGCGAGAATCTCCGGATGGCGGTAGAGGCCGTCGTCGTCGAAGGTGAGCTTCGCATCCAGCGCCAGGAAATCGCCTGCGCGGGTGACGGCCAGCGGGTTGATCTCCAGAAGCGAGCCGTCCTTCTCCAGGAAGAGTCGGTAGAGATTTCGCAGGATCTCGGCGAAGGGGTCCCGTTGCGCCGCCGAAAGCCCCAGGCCGACGGCGAGCTTCCGCGCCTGAAAGGGAGAAAATCCCACGGCGGGGTGGACCGCGCAACGGACGATCTTTTCAGGGCTCTCCCCGGCGACCTGTTCGATCTCCATGCCGCCCGCTTCCGAGGCCAGGAAGACGACGCACTCCTTTCCCCGGGACCGGTCCACGAGGAGGCTGAGATAGAGTTCCCGGTCGATCACGGAAGCCGCTTCCACGAGGACGCGGCTGACCCTTTTTCCCTCCGGCCCCGTCTGATGGGTGATGAGCTGCATCCCGAGGATCTGCCGGGCCGCCTCATAAGCCTTTTCGGGGGTCGCGGCCGCCTTCACGCCGCCGCCCTTGCCCCGGCCGCCGGCGTGGATCTGGGCCTTGACGACGACCGGTCCCGCAAGCCCCTCGGCGATCCCGCGGGCCTCTTCCGGCGTTGCGGCGACACCGCCCCGGGGGACGGGAATCCCCCACTCCCAAAACAGCGCCTTGGCTTGATATTCATGTATTTTCATAGGCCCCCCCCTCCCGGCTCGCCGTCAGTTGCAGTCCCAACTCCAATGCCTGCCGGTTCATCTCTTGAAATCCGGGGGCGATCTGCCTTTCGAGCACCTTCAGGATCGATTCGGGCCGGACCAGTCGGGTCAATCCGATCACGGCCCCGAGCATGCAGATGTTAAAAACGATCGGCTTGCCGATCTTCTCCAATACCGTTTCGTACATGGCCAATTCCACCTGGCGGGCGTCCACCTTCGTTTCCAGCTTGACGTAGCGGCGGTCGGTGAGCAAAAGTCCTCCCGGCCGCAGCAGGGAACAATAGCTCGCATAGGCCTGCTGCGTCAGGCAGACCAGGACGTTGGGCTGGACCACCTTGGGAAAATTGATCGGCGTGTCGGCGATGATGACGTCCGAGCGGGTCGCGCCCCCTCTGGCCTCCGGGCCGTAGGACTGGGACTGGACGGCAATCAGGTTTTCATGGAGCACCGCCGCTTCGGCCAGGATGATGGCGGCCGTGATCACCCCCTGTCCTCCGGAACCGGAAAATACCATTCTGCATCGTTCCATGGTCAGGTCCCCTTCATCGCCCGGGCGACGATCTTCTCGTATTCGGCACAGTATTCCGGCCTTTCCCGCTGGACGAAGATCCCCCGCTCGATCAGGGAGGGATTCTCCTGTTTGGCCTTCGACCCGAGCGGCGTGGTCCCCGTCTTCAGCCGTTCCAGCATCTCCACGGCGCCTCCCTCCTTGTTCTTTCTGCCGAAGTAGGTCGGACAGGGCGACATGACCTCGACGACCGAAAAGCCCCTGTGCAGGATCGCCGCTGCCAGGATCTCGGAGAGTTGCTGGACATGGTAGGAGGTGGTGCGGGCCACGAAAGTGGCCCCCGCCGCCTTCGCCAGTTCGACGACGTCGAAGTCCTGGTCGATATTGCTATAGGGAGCGGTCGTCGCCAAGGTGCCGTAACCGGAAAGGGGCGAAAACTGGCCGCCCGTCATGCCGTAAATCCGGTTGTTCATCACGATCGCCGTCATGTCGACGTTTCTCCGGCAGGCATGGATGAAGTGGTTGCCCCCGATCGACAGGGCGTCGCCGTCTCCCATGGGGACCAACAGCGTCAGCTCCGGGCGGCTCATCTTCACTCCCACGGCAAAGGCCAGCGCCCGTCCGTGGAGCGTATGGAGCGTGTGAAAATCGAGATAGCCTGCGATTCGCGACGAGCAGCCGATCCCCGAGACCATCACGAGGTCGTTTTTCTGTAGACCCATGCGTTCGACGGTATGCAAAAGTCCGTTGAGGACGGCTCCATGGCCGCAGCCCGGGCACCACAAATGGGGGAAGAACCGTTCGCGGAGGTAAGTCCTGATGGCCATGCTACACTCCTTTGCCCTGGATCAACCGCAGGATATTGCGGATATCGGTCGGGGTGATGAGGGTTCCGTCCACCCGGTTGGCCAGGAAAACGCGGCTCGGCTCGTCCACCGCCGACTTGACCGAGTGCAGGACCTGTCCCATGTTCATTTCGACGACGACCACGTAGGTCGCTTTTTTCGCCTTTTCCCGGACCAAAGCCGCAGGAAAGGGCCAGAGGGTCTGCAATTCCAGGAGCCCCACCTTTTCCCCGCGGCTTCGGCGGTTCATGACCACGTGGAGCGCCGAACGGGCCGCCGAGCCGTAGGAAACGAGGAGCGTCTCCGCGTCCTCCACATGGACTTCCCGGAAGCGGGTCACGTCGTCCACGTGATTCTCGATCTTGTCGATCAGGTGGCGGAGCAGACCGTGCACCACCTGGGGATTCTCGGAAGGGAAACCCCACATGTCGTGAGCGAGCCCCGTCACGTTGTACCGGTGTACGCCGCCGAAGTCGGACATGGGCAGCCTTCCGTCCTCGCGGGGCAGATAGGGATGGTAGTCCACCCCCTCGGGCAACGAGGTCTTGAGCCGCTCCACGAGCGGGATCTCCCCGGGCTCCGGGATAATCAGCTTCTCGCGCATGTGGCCGACGACTTCGTCGAAGAGGAGGATCACCGGCGTCCGGTAGGTCTCGGAAAAGTTGAAGGCATCCACGGTGATGGCGAAGATGTCCTGATGGTTCGAGGCCGTCAGCGCGATGATGGCATGGTCCCCGTGGGTTCCCCAGCGGGCCTGATTCACGTCCCCCTGGCTGACCTTCGTCGGCAGACCCGTGGACGGGCCGCCGCGCTGGACATCGACGATGACGCAGGGGATTTCGGCCATGATCGCGTAACCCAGGCCTTCCTGCATGAGCGAAAACCCGGGTCCGCTCGTGGCGGTGAGCACCTTCTTGCCCGTCAGGGAGGCGCCGATGATCGCGCAGATCGAGGCGATTTCATCTTCCATCTGCATGAACTTCCCGCCCTTTTGGGGCAGGCGCAGGGACAGCAGCTCGGCCATTTCCGTCGAGGGGGTGATCGGATAGCCGGCGAAAAAATCCAGTCCGGCGTAGAGCGCCCCTTCCACGCAGGCTTCATTGCCCTGGACAAAGGTCAATCGTCCCATATCACTCCTGTTCCGTCACGACTTCGATCGCCAGATCCGGGCACCTCAGTTCGCAGAGTTTGCAGCCGATACAATCCTGAGGGCGCACCGCCACCGCCTTGTCCTGATCGTCCAGTTCCAGAACCTTCTTGGGGCAAAAATGGACGCAGATGCCGCACCCCTTGCACCAATCCCGGTCGATCAGGTGTTCCTTCAGCTTCAGCTTTGCCATAGGCCTTCCGATCCGTTGAGGTTTCCCAAGAGGCATTTTTTTTCTACAGCAGTGCAGTGCGGGCCCGGGAAAAAAGAAAGGGGCGCCTTTAAGGGAAAAAGGGCCCCCAAATAAAATGAATGAGGCAACGGATGAAGATGACTGATGGATATTCGTCCCTGCTTCGGCAAGCGTCGCATGACAAGTCCAGAATGGTTAACCCGCGTTCAGAGTCCCTGATAGAGGGAACACCTGTTTGATTCCACGATACGGAGAACCTGTTGTCCTGTCAATCGGTTTCTGCCTTCCGGCGGATCGCTCCTGCTTCATCCGACCGGCGTATAATCGCCGGTCACAAAAAAGGTGCCCCGCGCCTCGGACAGGAGATTCCCTTCTTCGTCCACGATGCTGCCGGCAACGACCATTGTCGTTTTTCCTTTGTGGATGACCCTGGGAAAGGCGATGACCCGGTCTCCTTCCCGAACCCGCCGGACGAAACTGATGTTGAGGTCCAGCGTCACCGTCCGCTTGCCCAGTGAGGCGCAGGACAGCATCATGGACATGTCGGCCAGCGATACCAGGGCGCCGCCGTGGACGACCCCCCGGATGTTGGTGTGTTTGTGCGTGACCGGCATGGAAACGACGGAATTGCCCTTGCCGATATGGACGATTTCCATGTCCAGGTACTTGGCAAAATAGTTGCGGTCGTGAATGCTCAACAACTGCACTTCCAGCCAGTTTTCAACCTTTGGCCCCGCGGCAGGGTCCTTGAGCAGGCTTTCTACCGGATTGGTCACCCCCTCGGGGTCCCGGGGCGAGGAGGGAGGGGGAGAAGGGGGGACTGCGCCTTTGAGCGGTTGGTCTTCAGGGGTAAACTGGCCGGTCACCAGAAAGGTGCCCCGCCCCTTGGCCCGCAGTTTTCCCGCCTCGTCGAGGATCCGGCCTTCCACCACCATCGTGCTCCTGCCGCTGTGGAGCACCTTGGCGATGGCCCGGACCGTGTTTCCTTCCCGGACGCCGCCCAGAAAATTGGTGTTGAACCCCAACACCGTGGTGCGTCGCCCGGTGGAAAAACAGGCCAGGTTCATGGCTATGTCGAGCAGCGATCCTACGGCGCCGCCGTGCAGTATCCCGGCCAGGTTGGTGAGTTCGTGACGGACGCGCATGGAAACGGTGATCTCCCCCTCGTGAAGCTCGAGGATGTCCATCTGTAGATATTCCGCATAAGAACTGTGCTCATACCGATCCAGTAGGTACTTCTTCAGCCATGCCGGCGGTTCCTTCACGGTGCAGTCTCCTGACGTTATTTCCTCTCCTTCGGCCAGCGGGCCGCAGTCGCAGCGTCGCGATGATCCTGTTGACGAACTGGCGAAACAAGCCGTTGAAAGTATAGGCTGAACTTCATTCGTCTGTCAACGGCAATGAGCCTGCGGGAGACGAAAAGCCATACTGAAAAATAATGCTTGACAATGCCCTGGCATTTGGAGTAGGGTCACGCTCGAACTTTGAATCCGGTTTGGCCGGTGGAAGTTCAGTAAGAGTTGGATATAGACGTTTTGAAGTGCAAAGGCTGCCGCCATCTCTCAAAGAGTCTTGGCGGTTTTTTTCTTTCTGGCTTCCTGTTCATCCGACTGTTAGAAATTTTTAGAAAGGAGGATGCAGCTATGTCAGAAGGTACGGTAAAGTGGTTTAACGAGCAGAAGGGCTTCGGGTTCATTGAGAAGGACGGCGGCGGCGATCTGTTTGTCCATTTCAGCGCCATTCAGTCCAGCGGTTTCAAGACGTTGACCGAGGGCCAGCGCGTGAGTTTCGATGTCGCTCAGGGCCAAAAGGGTCCCGCGGCGGAAAACGTGAAACCCGTGTAGCATGTCGCTATGACCAAAAGGGCATCCCGGAGCGTGAGAAGCGCGCCGGGGTGCTTTTTTTTTCTTCTGCGACGGGAAAGGAAAGAAAATCATGGCCAGAACCAAATTTACGTTCGAGAAACGGCAGAAGGAGATCGCCCGGCAGCAGAAGCAAAAGGACAAGGCCGCCCGCCGTGCCGAGGCCAAGCTGCACGGATCGAGTGATCCGGAGCTTGCGGGCGACGATCGGGATGCCTTCCCGGATGCCCCTGACGAGGCTTCCGGGGAATGTGTTCCGCCCGAAAGCCAGGAAAAAGAGTCCTAGACCTTTCAACTTCACCCCTTTTCCCGCCATCCCTCCGGTTCTGCACGGTTCGGGCTCCAATCCCGCCGCCTTGACGGACCGTCCGGCGTCGTACCTTTGATGTTGACTTGCAAGGGGGGGCTATGATAACCCCTTTCCATCGTAAGTCATTGAAGGTTCTTTCGTCAGACGAAGGAGGTGATGCGCGCGGGATCTTAAGGAAGACGGATTCAGTGTCGGCGGCGGACGGCCATCGAATGCAAACCCGGCGAAACCGCCTGAACCTCTGAACCATCACCCCTTTTTCCACCACCTCTGCATCCCCCAAAATACCGGCCAGGCAACGAGCAGTAAAACCGCGAAGGACCTGATCAGTGTCCTTCTTCGCAACCGAAAGGAGGTCGAACGGTATGAAAAAGCTCTTGATTGTCTCCGTATTCATTTTTACAGCCCTCTTTTGTGTCGGCAGCGTCTCCTGGGCCGCCGCACCTGCAATCGAAGACGAGTTCTATCTCATCACTCCCGTTTCCAAAGATGTCCACGACCCGGCCCTGAAGGCCTTTGCCGCCTTCGTGAAGAAGAAATACAACGTGAACCTCAAGACCAGCGCCATGCCGCAGGGAACGCCTGTGGCCTACGGCCAGATCGTCGAATGGAAGGGAAAACCCCAGGCCGACGTCTTCTGGGGCGGCGAAGGGACGCTCTTCGATCTTTTGGCCGACCAGGGCCTCCTGGAAAAGGTGCAGATTCCCAAGGCGATGTGGAACGAGATCCCCGCCACGATCGGCAAACCGATCGGCTTGCCCCTGAAGGACCCCAAGGGATTCTGGGTCGGAACCACGCTCGAACCCTACGGCCTGATCTACCAGCCCAAGCTACTCCAGCGGCTCGGCGTCCAGCTCAAGGACTGGGACGACCTGCTCAACCCCAAACTGAAGGGCCAGATCGCCCAGTGCACGCCGGACCGCTCCAGCTCCAGCCACGCGAGCTACGAGGTGATCCTGGCCATGCACGGCTGGGAAAAGGGGTGGGAATGGCTGACGAAGCTTGCGGCCAACACGGGGATCTTCACGGCCCGCTCCCGCGACGTGCCTTCCGTGGTTGCCAAGGGCGAGTTCGCCGTCGGCGTGGCGGTTCCCAGCTACATGGCCTTCGCCGAAGTCCTGGGCGGCTATGACGTCATGTTCGTCTATCCCAAGAACGCCTATGTGACCCCCGAGCCCATGGCGGTCCTCAAGGGCGCCCCCCATCCCAAGGCGGCCCACGCCTTCATCGAATTCCTCCTCACCGAAGAGGGGCAGAAGATCTTCATGGAGCGCGGCCTCTACCCCATCACCAAGAAGTACAAGGTGAAGGGGGCCCCGGGCTCCGACGCGGAAAAGGCGGTCGCCTTCACGGCCGGCATCCGCTCCTTCTACGACATCCAGGTCGGTAACGTCTACGATCCCAAGATCGCCGGCGAAAAGAAGCGCAACGAAGAGGTCAACGCCTACTTCCGCAAGGAAATCGCCGAGAAGCACAAGGAAATCGTGAAATAGCAGTCGGTTTTCCGGCAAAAGCGATGTTGCTGCCCCGGCAGCCAGAGATGCCGATTCTGTCATTACTACAAAAGCTGCGGCCCTTTTTTTGTCATTCCCGGGTCAGCGGGAATCCAGTTCTTTGGTATTTCTGGACCCCCGCTTTCGCGGGGGTGACATTTGTGGGGGTGGTGCCGCACGGGGCATGAGGGGTCCCATGAAGCTAGCCCCCTCTCCCGTTCTGATCGAAGAGCGGTAATCCATGGCCGGTCAGGACTGCATACAGGATCGCGCCCGCTCCGGAGGGCTCTTTTGCCATCCGGGGCGGGTATCGTAATCAACAGGTTGGATGGATCATACGATGAATATTCGATTGAACGACATGGTGAAGCGGTTCGGCAACCTGGAAGCGGTGAGTCACGTGTCCCTGGATATTGAGGACGGCGAACTCTTTACCCTCCTGGGGCCTTCGGGCTGCGGCAAGACCACGATCCTGCGGCTCATCGGCGGCTTCCACAAGCCCGACCAGGGGGAGGTCTTCTTCGGCGAGAAAGAGGTCTCGGCGATCCCCCCCTATGAACGGAACATCGGCATGGTCTTCCAGAACTATGCCCTCTGGCCGCACATGACCATCTTCGAGAACGTGGCCTACGGCCTGAAGATCAAGAAGCTGACCTCGGCGGAGATCGCCAGGAAGGTGGACCGCTCCCTCTTTCTGGTCAATCTGACGGGCCTCGAAAAACGCTACCCCGGCCAGCTCTCCGGCGGCCAGCAGCAGCGGGTGGCCCTGGCCCGCGCGTTGGTCCTGAACCCCGATGTCCTCCTCCTCGACGAACCCCTCTCGAATCTGGACGCCAAGATCCGCCAGCAGGTGCGCGCCGAGATCCGAAAGCTCCAGAAGGAGCTGGCCATCACCGCCATCTATGTGACCCACGATCAGGAAGAGGCCCTGACCCTTTCGGACCGGATCGCTGTCCTCGATCACGGGAAGGTTCAGCAGCTCGGCTCCCCCCGCGACCTCTACCAGAAACCGGCCAACCCTTTCGTCGCCGACTTCATCGGCATCAACAATCTGATCGACGGCAAGGTCAAGGACATCGAGGAGGCGAAAGGCTGGATGGCCGTCGAGACCCGCTTCGGCCTCATCCGCTGCGTCTTTGAAGCGCGGTTTTCGACCGGCGAGGCCTGCAAGGTCACCGTCCGCCCCGAGGTCGCGATCCTCTGCAATCCCGGCGACACGGTAGGCGGCGACCAAAACCTGATCGCCGGGACGGTGAGTTTTGCCTCCTATATCGGCAACGCCATCCGTTACGACATCGAGCTGGAGCCCGGGACCCTCTTCAAGGTCGATGTGCAAAACCCCTGGAACCAGCAGCCCTTCCCCATCGGCGAGAAGGTGCATGTCTGTTTCCCCGTCCCGATCACCCTGGGGATTCCCGCTTAACCGAGAGGACCGTTACCGTGAATGCAGAACATCCTGCTCCCCTGCCCAAGGCCGGCGTCTGGTCGGAGGTGAAACTCGGCGGCCTTTTGGGCTATGCCGCTGTCTGGGCCTTTTTCATCATCTTTCTCATCTATCCCCTCTGCCGCCTTTTTTACGACAGCCTGACCACCGAGGCCGGGGTCTTCACGATCGCCAATTTTAAGGATTTTTTCACCGACGCCTACTATCTCAAGACCCTGATGAACTCCCTGCTCCTCGGGGTAGCCACGGTCATCACCACCTCGATCATCGGGATCTCGATTGCCTTTTTGCTTCTCCGCTACGACTTCCGGGGCCGGAGCCTCTTCTCGTATCTGACGATCATTCCCATGATCATGCCGCCCCTGGTGGGCGTCATGGGGTTCGTCTTCATCCTCGGCCGGGCCGGAACGGTCAACATCATCCTTCAGGACTACTTCGGCTTTGCCCATCCCATCAACTTCATGTACGGCCTCCACGGCGTCCTCCTCGTCGAGACGCTCCATCTTTTTCCCCTCATGACCCTCTCCATCGTCGATGCCATGGGCAAGATCTCGCCCTCCCTCGACGAGGCGGCCGAGAGCGTCGGCTCCCGGGGGGTGCGCAAGTTCTGGGACATCACCTTTCCCTTGACCACGCCGGGCTACGTCTCCGGGGCGCTCCTCGTCTTTATCTGGACCTTTGCCGATTTCGCGACGCCCCTCGTCGTCGGGATTTCGGATTTGCTCGCCTCCCAGGCCTACCTGAACATCGTCCAGTTCGTGGACCGCAGGCTCTTCAAAATGGGGATCGTGATCTCGGCGATCATGGTGATTTTGGCCATTTTGTTTCTGATCGTTGCCAAAAAATACGTTTCCATCAAAGATTACAGTTCCCTTTCCTATTCGGTGATCGAGCGCAAGAAGCTCTCGCCCCTGGCCCAGGTCGGGGCAATCGCCTTTTTGTCCTTCATCCTGATCCTGGCCTTCATCCCCTACCTGGGCTTGGCCCTCGATTCCTTCGGCAAGGGGTGGGCCCTGACCCCCTTCCCGGTCAAGTACACCCTCCAGTATTTCCAGCGGGTGGCGATCGAGACGCCGAAATTCATCCTCAATTCGCTCCTCTATTCAGGGATCTCGGTCGCCATCTGTATCGCCGTGGGGGTGCCCGTGGCCTGGGTGATGTCCCGGACCAGGCTTCCGGGACGGGGGGTGCTCGACTCGCTGACCACGCTGATCCTGGCCCTGCCCGGGACCGGCATCGGCATCGCCTACATGCGCGCCTTCCGCGATCCCGCCCCCTTCATGACCACGGCCCTGATCGGCATGTGGATCGTGATTCCCATCGTCCTTGCGGTCCGCAGGCTTCCCTACACGGTGCGGGGAACCTTTGCCTCGCTCCTCATCGTCCACCGCTCCTTCGAGGAGGCGGCGGAAAGCGTCGGTGCCACCAAGCCCCGGACCTTCAAGGACGTGACGCTGCCGCTCATCTGGAAGGGAGTGCTCGTGGGGTCGCTTTACTCCTTCATCCTCGCCCTCCAGGAGGCCTCGGCGACGCTGCTCCTGGTCGTCCCCGGCCATGAGATGATGACCGTCGGCATCTTCAACTTCTACATCGGCGGCTCGGTCAACGAGGCGGCGGCCCTGGGGTTCATCCTGATCATCCTCGGCGCGGCTTGCCTCTTCATCATCAACCGCCTGGCCGGCTCCAAGATGGGAGGGGTGTTCGGCTGATGGGCGAGGAACTCAAGGGGTTCATCTTCGATCTCGACGGCACGATCTATCTCAGCGAACGGCTCATCCCCGGCGCCGACTGGGTAATTCGGCTGTTGCGCCACAGGGGCGCCAAGGTCGTTTTCCTCTCCAACAAGGCCCTCCAGACCCGGGAGAACTATGCGGAAAAACTGACCCGCCTGGGGATCCCCACAGAGCCGGCAGAAGTGATCAACTCCTCCTTCGTCATGGTCCGCTATTTGACCAAAAGGGCCCCCGAGGCCACGGTCTTTGCCGTCGGCGAGGTCCCTTTTATCGAGGAATTGCTCCGGGCAGGCTTTGTCATCTCCGAAGATCCCGACCGGATCGAATGGGTGATCGCCTCCTTCGACCGGACCTTCGACTACCGGAAGCTCTGCATCGCCTACGAGGCGCTCAAAAGGGGCGCCCGCTTCGTGGCCACGAACCCCGACCGGACCTGCCCGATCGAAGGCGGGGAACTCCCCGACTGCGCCGGCGTCATCGCCCACCTGGAAGCGGTGACGCTCCGCAAGGTGGAGGCGATCGTCGGCAAGCCCTCGCCGCTCACCATCGAGGCGATCCTGGAGGTCATGGACCTTCCCGCCAACGAGTGCCTTCTCGTCGGCGACCGGATCGAGACGGACATCCGGATGGGAAGGGAGGCAGGCATGAAGACCGCCCTTGTCATGTCCGGCGTGACCGACGAGCAGACCCTGAAGGCATCGCCCTACCAGCCCGACTATGTTTGGCCGAGCATTGCCGAGCTGCCCGGGATCCTTTGAGCGCATACCCAGAAGCTTGCTGCGAGGCGGTGATAAACGCTACGGCAGTATGTCCATACCTATGCCCATACTTTTGTATTGCAAAGACCACGTGATCCTGGCATAGTAAGCTCATGAGAAAAGTAACCTTTGAATGGGATGAAGAAAAGGACAGGGAAAACCAATACAAGCATGGGGTTTCTTTTCTGACTGCGCAACAGGCTTTTCTCGATCCCAACCGTGTTATCGCCGAAGACATTGCCCATAGCACTGAAGAAGACCGATATTACTGCATGGGTTGCGTCGGCGAAGGGATATTAACTGTCAGATTTACGTATCGTGGTCACTTGATTCGAATCTATGGTGCAGGCTATTGGAGAAAAGGAAAGAAAATCTATGAAGACCAAAACAAAATATACTGAAGAACCGATGGGGCAGCTGAGAGTCGTTAAAGACTTTCTCCCGCCCCCTGATAAGTTGGTACTCAAAGAAGATAATGTGAAGGTAACGATTTCCTTGAAAAAATCTAGTATCAATTTCTTCAAGGAACAAGCAAAAACACAAAAAACTTCTTATCAGAGAATGATCAGAGAGGTAGTAGATTGGTACGCCTCACATTATCAAAAGAGCACATAACCAGCGGCCAGGTGCGCTGTGGAAGCCTCTTCGTTCCAGCCGATAACCGTGAGGCGATCCAAGAGGCCATGGGACTTCCCGCACCTAAAGAACTTGCCATAGCAAGGCGGCGGTTGAAGGAGATCAACGATGCTTACCCACAAAGAGCCTAAAGCACGGGCCCTTAAACGCGCGGATGTGAAATCCGAATACGATCAGCTGGACAAAGAATTTGCCTTTCTGGACGAGTTTCTTAAGGCGCGTTCTTCCGCCGGCGTCACGCAAGCGGAGATTGCCGAGCGTATCGGTACCACTCAATCAGCGATTGCTCGGTTGGAGTCCGGTAGCGGAAAGCACTCTCCATCTCTGGCGACATTGCATAAATATGCCCGTGCGCTTGGTTGCCGTCTGGGAATAGGCAAAATTGAGCAGGGAAAATGATTTTTGTAATCGATATAAGCTTAATGATATCATTGTTATAAGTCTTAATTTATCGCTGATAATTATATCTGGATAAGGCGGGATTTGGGTGGCGCCGCTTACGGCTGTGACCGGTCCACACTTCGAAGGCCTGCGCTATTTCAAACGAGTTGCTGTGTGAGCGTCTGCCATATTTCCCATTGGGTATATTAATTGTTATACAAATAAAGAGGCTATTTTATGATACCACCCAAAGTATTTATATCTTACTCACATGACTCAGCATCTCATAAACAATGGGTGCTAGAATTTGCTACAACCCTTAGGAACAGGGGTATTGATGCAATTTTAGACCAATGGGATTTGAAACCAGGTGAGGACCTTCCTGAATTCATGGAACAAAATCTTGCGACGTGTGATTATGCGGTAATGATCTGCACGAAACGTTATGTATCTAAAGCCAATGAAGGTTTAGGAGGCGTTGATTATGAGAAGATGATAATGACCTCCTCATCACTCTCCAAAATATCTGATAACAAGGTAATACCAATAGTAAGAGAGAATGGGGAACCAAAAGTCCCTACTTTCCTAATGACAAAACGCTATATCGACTTTTCAAAAGACGAGGAGAATGAATTTTCATTAGATGAGTTACTAAGATTTCTTCTAGATGCACCCCTTTACAAAAAACCAGAGATAGGAAAGGATCCTTTTCGGCCTCTTGCTGAGGCTAGACCGGATCGAACTTCAGATGGAATTAGACAACTCATGATCGATCTAATAGGTACTTTCAACAATACAGACAATGAAAACATTACATATTCTGATTTAATAAGTAACTCAAGCATGCCACGTTTAATGTTAGATAAATACTTCAATGAAGCTGCCAAGCAAGGGCTAGTAAAGCGAAATTTAATGTATGTAGAAATAACAGACAAAGGCCGCTTGTATGCCGAAGAGCATGACATAATTGATGCATGACAAGAGCAATTCAGGCGATTGTTATGCTCCGGGGGAACCAGGAGTCCGAGAAAGGACATCCAAATACCGCAGTTTCACTAACCGGTGCATGCCGGTGGACGCAACGGTGCCGTGCCGCTGATGCCTAACCATAGATCGAGAGGAGTCAAATGATAAACACTCAAGATGCAGTCAAAAAGACTTCGGAGTACTTTAAAAAATCCATTACACTGGAAATCGTTTCCATCGGTATCTTGATCTTGCTACTACTCATACCGGCCGGCATGATACAAAAGCTGATACAAGAGAGACAGTCTCGACGTGATTCCGTAGTGAAAGAGATCAGCCAAAAGTGGGGTGACAGTCAGACGATAACCGGCCCGTTCATTGCCGTCCCGTTCAAGACATTTTTCAAAGACAACAACGGTAAAACACAATCCAGCCTAAGCTACCTGCATATTCTTCCTGAAACATTGGAAGTTACCAGCGAGATAAAGCCTGAAGTGCGTTATCGAAACCTCTTTGAGGCCGTTCTCTATAATAGCAAGCTGCAGTTTAGCGGAAACTTCAAATTACCACCACAAAGTCAATTGAGTATCGATCAAACGAACATCCTTTGGGACAAAGCCTATCTATCGCTTGGCATTGCCGATATGAGAGGGATTCAGGACAAGATCGTCATGACCTTTAACGGTACTTCCTATAACGCAAGTCCAGGGCTTAAGACGACTGATCTTGCCTCTACAGGAGTCGGTGCGCTTATCGGACCCTTAACGCCGGACAAACCCAACCGTTTTACTTTTAATCTGAATTTGAACGGTAGCGAGCAGCTAAGCCTTATTCCTGTGGGTGAGTCCAATACGGTCAAGATAAAGTCGGACTGGCCTTCGCCGAGCTTTAATGGTGCGTTTCTGCCGAAAACTCGCGAGGTGAGTAAAAACGGTTTTTCCGCAACCTGGAATATATTGCACCTCAACAGGAACTACCCGCAATTCTGGGAAGGGGCCCAATACAAGGTTGCGCCATCGGCTTTCGGGCTACAGCTGATCCTGACCGCGGATATCTACCAGAAAACGATGCGGCTTGCGAAATATGCAATCATGTTCCTTCTCTTTACTTTTGCTGCCTTCTTTTTTTCTGAAATAATAAACAAACGGCGAGTACATCCTATCCAATACATCCTCGTCGGGCTGGCAATTCTGCTTTTTTATACTTTGGTGTTGTCATTATCCGAGTATATCCATTTCAATTATGCCTATGTCTTGTCTGCCGTCGCTGTTACATGCATGATCTCTGGGTACGCGAAGGCGATTGTCTCCAATTCAAAATTTGCGTTCACGATCTTGGGGATCCTGTCGATCCTCTATTCTTACCTCTTTATAATTCTCCAACTCGAGGACTACGCACTTATTATGGGTAGCATCGGGCTATTAATCATTCTTGCGGCAGTGATGTATATGACGCGAAAGATCAACTGGTATGAGATCGAGACAGAGCAACGAGAAAAAAATAAAGATTAATCCACAAGTCGAGAACGACGCGCAAGAGCGTGGCGTTTTGACCGCATGTTCTTTGAATCCAATGAATTGATGGAGGCAATGATGGCAAACCAAAATAGTTCTAGTATCTTTCTTGCTGCAGGCATTTGTTTGGGATTGATTGTTGGCTCATTTGTGCTGGGGAAATCCATCGAAAATTCGCGTAAAGGCGAACAATACGTCACCGTAAAAGGGGTTGCAGAACGGGAAGTGAAAGCAGATCTCGCGGTGTGGCCGATCAAGGTACGCATTGCTGGCAATAACTTGAGTGAAGCCAGTCAAACACTTGAAAAAACAAAAGGCAAGGTTGTACATTTTTTAACCGAAAAGGGTTTCGCCGCGGAAGAAATATCAAATGAAGATCTAAGAGTTACTGATCGACAAGCTAGCGACTATTCACAAAGCAATATGAAAGACATGATGCGCTATGTTTTGGAGGCAACAATTCTTCTAAGATCGAAGAATATCGATAAGGTTTCTCAAGTGAGCAAGATGACCGATGAGCTTGTTCGGGCAGGTGTTGTTTTCTCATCCAAAGCGGATTGGCAAGGGAACGGTCCCAAATATATTTTTTCACAGTTGAATCAAGTTAAACCACCTATGATGGCCGAGGCAACTAAGAACGCGCGCGCAGCTGCGAATCAATTCGCTTCAGATAGCGGAAGCAAAGTAGGCTCTATAAGAAAAGCTAGCCAGGGGTTGTTTTCAATCACAGATCGTGACCAGCCTTCAGTAATGCAAAATGAAGGCGGGGAGAATAACTATTCTGAAATTTCAGATCCGAATAAGAAAGTACGCGTTGTCGTCACCGTTGACTACTTTTTGGGTAAGTAACTTCCATAAAGCTTAGAGAACAAAGAGCAACCGTTGATGAGTTTGCCATACCGATAAGGAACAACCTATGGACAACCCACAAAACAAGGCTCAGATCGTCTATTTCTCCCACGGCGGCGGACCGTTGCCGATTCTTGGCGATGCCAGCCACAAGGCGATGGTGGCCTTCATGGAGCAGCTTCCCGCGCGGCTCAAAAAGCCGGAGGCCATCGTCGTCATCAGCGCCCATTGGGAGGAAAGCGCGGCCACGCTCCTGGGCGCCGTCACCCCGCACTGTTTTACGACTACTATGGCTTCCCGGAGGAAGCCTATGCCATCACCTACCCGGCCCCCGGAAGTCCAGCGCTTGCCGCCCGGATTGCCGCACTGCTGAACAAGAACGAGATCAGCGCCCGTATCGATTCCGAGCGGGGATTCGATCATGGTTTGTTCATTCCATTGAAACTGATGTACCCCCAGGCGGAGATTCCGGCACTCCAGCTTTCGCTGCTGCGCGGCCTCAATCCAATGGCCCATATTGCCCTCGGTCGCGCGTTGCGCGAGCTGATGACCGAAAATATCCTGGTGATCGGCTCGGGATTTTCGTTCCACAACATGAGCGCCTTTTCCTGGCAAGGGGAGGAGACGCCCGACCCGGCCAACGACGCCTTTCAGGACTGGCTGATCAAGGTGGCTACGGCCGACCTGCCCCGAGCAGAGCGCGAGCAGTCTCTCGCCAACTGGCAGCAGGCGCCTTCTGCGCGCTACTGCCATCCCGCGAAGAGCATCTGTTGCCGCTGCACGTCTGCCTCGCCATGGCGGGCGGGCCGGCGACCTTGGTCTTCGATGACCACATCCTGGGCAAGTGGGCGGTCGCGTTCTTGTGGGGAGGAAAAGGAGCTGCAACGGGCAGCGGAAATGGCGGGCGGCACTCATAAAAAGTCGCGGTAAAAATAAGTCACTTCAGTGCACTGAAGTGACTTATCTATGCGTCGTAATTAAGACTCTTCCGCAGGTGCTTTACGTTTTGCGGTGCGCTTTTTGCCTGCACAAAGAAACGGCAGGGATATGAACACAGCAACAGGAATCGTGGTGATCTTCGGCATCATGGGCATGCTTCTGATTGCGGCTGCATGCAGATTTGCAATGCAACGCAAACAGTTGTCCTCTGGAAGAAATATCGGGCGCTTTCCCCTGCATAGGGAAGATGAGGGAAACTATGTTTTTAACGATCTGGTGACGATTACCGGCCAAAAGAAATGGTGCCGCCTGCTGCTTAGCTTCAAGCTGCAAGGGACTTATCAGATCGACATGACGCCCAGATATTTCTTTAAGCCGGCGGCCCTGGTGATGGGAACGCCCTTCATCCTAACCATCTCCGATGCAGCGGGCCGCGTGCTTTATCGGGAAGAGGACACGCTGGCCCGTTTTTTAGCCTGGCTTGGGGGCAGAGGCGGCAGCAGGGGAACCTTCTTCAGCGAACAAGGGAGAGGAATCCATGAAGGCAGGATCACCTTGCTGGAGTTTTTACCCGGGCACTCTGGGCTATATCGCATTTCATTGAATATGCAATCCAGGGTGGAAGGCAAAGCGCCAGGGGCTTCGTCCTATTGTGAGTTGCTTGAGGCGGAGCTTACCGTAAAGGAAGACGTCATCCCTCTCTCCAAAACAGTGAAATATCCCCATAAGCGCGTTCACATATAGGATCGCTTGTGAGTAAATTTTGCCCATGATGAAACCAATTCCCTATTTTCCAGACGCCCTGGTTTGTCGACAGGGTGCACAGGGGGCCGGACATCTCGGCGGTCACGGTGAAGCTCCGGATGCACTCCGCCGGAAGTGCGCTGCACTTCAGGGGAAAGATTCGGGAGACGACGGTGTCCGCACCGTAGGTGCATCGATCTCGACCGGGACGAGGTTGCCGCCGTACTGAGCATGGTAGGCCTTCTTGCACTTTCACCCGGACGGACAGGGAAAACTGAGCAGGAAAAGGGGCAGGTTAAGGCGGGATGTGGAGGCCATATTCACTTTGACATGCAACCTTTCTTCAGCGTATAGTCCCGCCGTCAAAAGGAAATCTCTATCAATCTGCAAGGAGGATCTATGCATATCGTTCGGACCGCAGTACTCGTTTTGGCCCTTCTGACTTCGCCGTTGTCCATGGCCCATGCAGCGACCGCTTACGATATACTCTATAACGGGCTCTGCAATCCCTTGAGTTCAGTCGAAAGGCCAGCCTGCCAGATCTATTGGCTGAACCGCATTACGTATGAAAGGAGCAGGGCGGAATCCCATGGCATCTGCCTTGACTCCTGCAAGGTATTTTTCCCGGTGTCTACGTCCAGCAATTATGCGACCTGCAAAGCCGCATGCGACAATCAGCGGAATAACATGGACAGGTAACCGGGAAAGGGTTGACCATCAACAAGAACGGGGAATGGACATGGAGACGACGACCCGCAGCGAACTGAAGCTGCCCAACGACTTGAACTATCTCCGGATCGTCAGGAACTACGTGGCCGATCTGGGCGCCCTGGCGGGCCTGCCCCAGGCCGATATCGACCAATTGGTCCTTGCCGCCGACGAGGCCTGCACGAACACGATCGAGCACGCCTTCGAGCCCGGCGAAAAGGGCAGTTTTACCCTGCGCGGCGAGATTTCTCCTTCGACATTGACCCTTTCGGTCCAGGACCAGGGGCTCCCCTTTGATCCGACCCTGGCGCCGGTCTATGCGCAACCTATGGGAAAGGAGATCGAGGAGGTGAGCGCCTCGGGCCTCGGCCTCTTCCTGATCCGGCAAGCCGTGGACGAACTTCAGTGGGTCCATCACGGCCGGGAAGGGAAGGAGCTGCGGCTCGTCAAGCACCGCTGCCAGACCGATGTGACCGAGGCCCTGCCGCCGGCGGAGATCGCCCCTTTCAAGGAGGACGAGCCTTTGGCGCCGCCCCAGGAGTATGCGATCCGGCGGCTCCGGCCGGAAGACGGCATCCGGGTCGCCCAATGCCTCTACCGGACCTACGGCACCTCCTATCCTAACGAGGATCTCTACTATCCCGAGCGGATCGCCTCGATGAACGAAACCGGCGAGATGATCTCCGTCGTTGCCGAAGACGCGGCCGGCCAGATCGTGGGCCATTACGCCTTGAAAAGGAGCGGCCCGGAACCGGTCATGGAAAGCGGCCAGGCCGTGGTGGCGCCGGCCCACCGAGGCCGGAAGCTCATGGAACGGATGCGCACCTTCATCGAAGAGGAGGGCAAGCGCGTAGGGCTAATCGGCATTTTCGGAGAACCGGTGACAAGTCACATCTACAGCCAGCGGACGATCGAGAGTTTCGATTCCTATCCCTGCGGCCTGAGCCTGGGCCTTGCCCCCCGCTCGATCCAGTTCAAGAAGATCAGCAGCGAGCCCCTGGCGCAGCGGGAAAGCTGCATGATCTACTTCAAGCACCTCACGGCCGATCCCGGACCCGCCACGGTCTATCTGCCGCCGCAGCACCAGGAGATCCTGCGCCGCATCTATGCCGGGATCGGTGCGCCTCCCACGTTTTGCTCCCCCGAGGTCGCGAGGTCCAAGGCCGCCGGCCCCGGCAAGGTGGCGGTCTCCTTCTCCCGAAGTTTCGGGATCGGGCTCATTCAGGTCAAAGAGATCGGGGCGGACACGGCGGTCGAGATCCTCCGCGCCCGGCACGATCTCTGTGACCTGGCCGGGGCCGAGGCGGTCTTCCTCGAACTTCCCCTGGCCCAGACCGGGACCCCGGCCTTATGTACCTTCGCGGAAGAAAAGGGGTTCTTCCTGAGCGGGATCGGGCCGCGCTTTGCGCCGGACGGGGATGTGCTGCGGATGCAGTATCTCAATAGCGAGATCGACACGGGCCTCCTTAAGATCTACAACCCCTTTGGCCGGGAGCTCCTGGCCTATATCGAAAAGGAGCGGGCGCGGGTGGGCGCAACAGATTAGGGGCGTCCCTTTGCCGACTCTGCGATCGCAGAAATGGGAGAATATACGCGAATGAGGCCGAAAGAAGTTTTGCAAGCCTTTGTGCAGGCATTTAATAAGGCAGATAGCGACGGGTTGGCAGGGCTCTACGCTGAAGATGCCGTCAACCACCAGGTGGCGGAAAAACCGGTTCAGGGACGGGAAGCGATTCGTAAGATGTTTGCCGACAGCTTTGCCGAAGCCAAGATGACCTGCATCGTGGAAAATATGTTCGAAGACGGGGAATGGGCCATCATGGAGTGGCGCGATCCTCTTGGGTTGCGGGGGTGCGGCTTTTTCCACGTCGTTGATTCCCGAATCGTCTTTCAAAGAGGGTATTGGGACAAGTTGTCTTTTTTAAGGCAACAGGGTTTGCCCATCCCCAAGGAATAGAAAAGAATCATACCAAGCAGATACTCAAAAGGAGCCAACATGGAAATTGCCATTCTACTCTTTGACGATTTGACGGCCCTCGATGCGGTCGGCCCCTATGAGCTCCTGAAACTGATGCCCGAGGCCCGCGTGCGCTTTGTGGCCAAAAGGCCGGGGCCGCAACGGATGAACGGCGGCAACCTGGTCCTGCTGGCGGACGATGGACTAGGGGATGTTATACACCCGGAGATCGTGGTCATCCCGGGCGGTCCCGGGGCAAAGCTGGCGTTGCGCGATCCCGAGATTCTGGGATGGGTCAAGACGGTACACGAGACCAGCCGCTGGACCACGTCGGTTTGCACCGGCTCTTTGATATTGGGGGCGGCCGGCCTCTTGCGCGGCTTGAAAGCGACTTCCCACTGGCTGGCCCGGGAGGCCTTGCGCCAGTTCGGGGCCGAGCCCGTGGCGGCCCGTTACGTGCAGGAAGGGAAAATCATCACCGCCGCCGGGGTCTCGGCCGGAATCGACATGGCCTTGATGCTGGTCGGCCTCGAATGCGGCGAGAAGACGGCGCAGGCGGTTCAACTGGGGCTCGAGTACGACCCGCAGCCGCCTTTCGATGCCGGCGCCCCGGACAAGGCGCCCCAGGCGATCGTGGAACTGCTGCAATCCCGGGCCCAGGGGAGGTGAGGGGCGATTCCATGAAATGTATCCGCATCTTCAGCGGCTTGGTTTTTGTCATCGCGGTGCTGCTCCTGGGTTTGGCCTCCTGCTGCCCTGTGGCCGAAAGGGTCAGCCTCAAGGAGGCGGGGCAGGTAATCGGGACCAGGCGGTTCGTCGATCTCACCCATGCCTTTGGACCAGATCGGA
>JAKAFS010000117.1 GCA_021817825.1 Deltaproteobacteria bacterium
GTCGAAGTTCCTCGGCTTCCAGACCCCGTCGGGACTCGACGGATCGGGGTAAACGATCGGGGCATCGACGATGACCGTCGAGGGGGTCATCCCCTTGTCGAAGGCCGCCGTGTAGATGAGCGGCTTGAAGGCCGATCCCGGCTGGCGCTTGGACTGGGTCGCCCGGTTGAATTCGCTGCGGCCGAAATCGCGCCCGCCCACCATCGCCCGAATGGCGCCGGTTTTCGGGTCCATGGCAAAGAGGGCTCCCTGGACGGTTCCGGCTTCGTATTTCTCCCGTTCCTCCAATTCCTGGAGGCCCCGTTCCACCGCCTCCCGCGCCGCCTTCTGCATCTGGATGTTCAGGGTCGTGTAGACCTCGATCCCCTCCTTGTAGAGAACGTCGCCGCCGTATTTCTCCTGGATATAGCGGCGGACGGTTTCGATAAAGTAGGGGGCGATCTTGTCTTTGGGCTTCACCGAACGGAAACGGATCTTCTCGGCAAGGGCCCGATCCCGCTCGGCGGTGGAGATGTAGTGATCTTCCACCATCCGGTTGAGGACATAGACCTGCCGCTGGTAGGCCTTGTCCGGATGCAGGTAGGGGGAGTAGCTGCTGGGGGCCTTGGGAAGGCCGGCCAGGAGCGCCGCTTCCGCGAGCGTCAGGTCATGGGCGCTCTTCCCGAAATAGCCCTGCGAGGCCGCCTCGATCCCGTAGGTCCCGTGGCCGAGGTAGATATGGTTGAGATACAAGGTGAGGATCTCTTCCTTGGTCAGATAGCGGTCGATCTTGTAGGCCAGCAGGGCCTCCCGGATCTTGCGAATGTAGCTCCGTTCCGGGGAGAGGTAGAGGGCCTTGGCCACCTGCTGGGTGATGGTGCTTCCCCCCTGAACGATCTTTCCCGCTTCGAGGTTCTTGAAGAAGGCCCGGGACATGCTCTGCATATCGAACCCCTGATGCTGGAAGAAGCGGGCATCTTCGGCGGCCACGAAGGCCTGGATCGCTATTGTGGGGATCTCCTCGTATTTGATGACTTTCCGGTCTTCGAGAAAGAACTCGTCGATCAGTTCGTTGTTGTCGGCATAGACGCGGGTCGTGATGCTGGGCCGGTAGTCCTTCAGGGCGGCGATGCTGGGGAGTTCCTTGAGCAGGAGATAGTAGACCAGGCTGCTGCCCGCCAAAGCGGCGCCGATGAAGAGCAGGAGAATCGTCACGACCAGGATCGGAAACAGGGCGCGTCGGGAGGACCTTTTCCTGCGGCGCGTGTTGCGTCGGGCCGGTGTCATGGGTTTGGTTCTTCTCTCTCTGGGGTATCCGCGGCTTCTTCAGGTGAAGGCTTGCTCTTCCGGGCGAACTTGACCACGATGATGCTCACCTCGTAAAGGACCATCAGCGGAACGGCCATCAGAATTTGGCTGATGGCGTCTGGAGAGGGGGTGAGGACGGCGGCGACGATGAAGATCACGAGGATTGCGTAACGCCTCTGTTTGGCGAGCATTTTTGCATTGACGATGCCGAGCTTGGCCAGGAAGAACATGAAAACGGGCATCTCGAAACAGAGGCCGAAGGCCAGAAGGAACTTGAGCGTCAGGCTCAGATACTCCCGAAAAGAGATCATGGGCTTGAGAAAATCCGTGGAAAAACTCACAAAAAAGGCGAAGGCCGGGGGCAGCGCGATGAAATAGCCGAAGAGGACGCCGCCGGCAAAGAGGATCGTGGAGAAGAAAATGAAGGGAAATACGAGCCGTTTTTCCTTGTGGTAAAGACCCGGGGCAATGAAACGCCAGATTTCAAAGAGGGTATAGGGGGCCGTCAGCAGCAGAGAAGCGAAGAAGGCGATCTTCAGATGGATGAAGAAAGCCTCCGGAAGGCCCGTAAAGATCAGCGAGCCTTTGTCCGGCATGGCATCGACCAAGGGCTGGGTGATGACGCGGAACGTCCATTCTTTGAAAAGGTAGCAAATGGCGAAGCCGATGCCGACCACGATCAGAATGCGCAGGAGCCTCGCCTTGAGTTCCTCAAGGTGCGAGATCAGGGGCATCTTGTCATCTTCGGGCGCGTCGTTGTCCATAGGGGTATGTTTGCCGGGGTTCCTAATGGGGAATCAGCCCTGGGGTTTTGGGGCATCCGTTTTCGGGGCGTTGGGGTCAGGAGGAGGAGCGGAGGCTGCCGGAGGGGTATCCTCCGCCGGAGGCTGGGCCGGGGTTTCTTTTTCCTCCCCTTTTCCGTAGAGCAGCGAATCCTTGAACTGATCCATGTCCTTCTTGAGATCGTCGGTCTTCAAGGTTTCCTTGATCGTATCGGTGGCGTCTTCCGTCACCTTCCGGAATTCGGAGAGCCCTTTCCCCAAGGCCCTGGCGATATCGGGCAATTTTTTGGGTCCCACCACGAGCAGGGCGATCACCGCAATCACCAGAAGTTCCGGCATCCCGATCCCAAACATGCACTCCCCCTTTGTTTCCTGCGCTTGCAAGCGTCAAGCGCGCTTCCCTTCGGCTGGCTTATACCCGCAGTCGGAAATGTTTGTCAATCCTTTTTCCGGAAGGGTCAGCCTGCAAAATCTTTTGCTATTTAAGGGCTTTTATGCTAAAAACGATCACCGTTTTGAGGCGGAATGCGGTCTTCCCGGAAAGGTCGGAAATGTCCAAGAACACGGGAATTGTGAAGGACAGACGGTATTTACGGCACGGCACGGAATTTTCTCATCCCGAGACGCCTCAGCGACTGGTTGCGATCTACGAGATGCTCGAAAATCCCGATATGGCGTGGAAGTTTACCGGGATCGACGCGCGGGAGGCCACGCGTCAGGAGTTGGAGAGGGTTCATCGTCCTTCCTACATCGATTATATCGCCGCCACGGCCGGCGATCCGATGTTCATGCTCGATCCCGACACGGTGGCCACTGCCGAGACCTATACCGTCGCCCGCCTTGCGGCCGGCGGCGTCATCAGCGCCATCGACAGCGTCGTGTCGGGAGAGACGGACAACGCCTTCGCCCTGGTTCGGCCGCCGGGCCATCACGCCCAGGCGGAAACGGCGGCCGGGTTTTGCATCTTTAACAATATCGCCGTCGGCGCGCGCCATGCCCTCGACCGGCAGGGGATGAAGCGGGTCCTGATCGTCGACTGGGACCTGCACCACGGCAACGGCACCCAGGAGGCCTTCTATGAGGACCCGCAGGTCCTCTATTTTTCGACCCACCAGTACCCCGGCTATCCGGGAACGGGCGCCCTGGAGGAGATGGGCCGGGGGAGCGGACTGGGTTACACGCTCAACATCCCGATGCCGCCCCGTTCGGACGACGCCCTGTACCTCCGGATCTTCCGGGAACTCCTGTCGCCTGTGGTCCTTTCCTACCAGCCGGAATTGATTCTCGTTTCGGCGGGATTCGACACCTACATCGGCGATCCCCTGGGCGAGATGCAGGTGACCCCGGAAGGTTTTGCGATGCTGACCCGCGTCCTGCTCAACCTGGCCGATGCCTGTTGCGGCGGCCGTCTGGTCATGGTCCTCGAAGGGGGATATCACATCCAGGGGCTGACCAAGTCGGTCCGGGCGGTCCTGCTGGAGATGCTGGGCGAGACGCGGGCGACGGAGGAACAGCTGCTTGGCATGGCCGCCGAGGCGGACGAGAAGGCCGACCGCCTGATCGGGCGGATGCGGCGACAGTTCGAATCCCGCTGGCCGGTTCTGTAAAAAGAGGTGAAAGAGTGGAAAAGATCAAGATCACGAAAGACGAGGTGGCCTATGTGGCTAACCTCGCAAGACTGGCCTTCGGCGAAGCGGACCAGGAAAAATTCACGACCCAGCTCAACGACATCCTGCTCTATATGGAAACGTTGAACGAGGTCGATACCTCCGGCATCGAGCCGGTGACCCACGCCATTGCCCAGAAGAACGCCTTCCGCCCCGACGCGGTCGGCGACTCCCTTTCGGCAGAGGAGGCCCTGGCCAACGCGCCGCAGGCGCGGCGCGGCTGCTTTGAGGTTCCGAAAGTCATCGAATAGAGGAAGACATGGAATTATACGAGTTCACCATTCACGAACTGCAGGAGAAGCTCCGGAAGGGGGAGACGACCTCCCGGGAGATCACCTCCTCCGTGTTCGGAAGGATCGACGCCGTGGAAAAGGAGGTCCGCGCCTACATCACCCCGATGCGGGAAACCGCGTTGGCGGAGGCCGCCGCGGCGGACGAGCGGCTGAAAAAGGGCGACGGCGGGCCGCTCACCGGGATCCCCATCGCCCTGAAGGACATCACCTGTACGAAGGGGGTCCGGACGACCTGCGGGTCCCAGATCCTCAGCAACTTCATTCCGCCCTACGACGCGACGGTCGTGGCGAAACTCCGGGCGGCCGGCGCGGTTTTTACCGGGAAGACGAACATGGACGAGTTCGCCATGGGCTCTTCGACGGAGACGTCGTTCTTCGGAACGACGCGCAACCCCTGGGACCTTACCCGGATTCCCGGAGGCTCGAGCGGCGGCTCCGCGGCGGCCGTGGCCGCCGATGAATGCATCGCGGCCCTGGGCTCCGACACGGGCGGTTCGATCCGCCAGCCCGCGGCCCTCTGCGGGGTCGTCGGTCTGAAGCCGACCTACGGCCGGGTTTCCCGTTACGGCCTCATCGCCTTTGCCTCGTCGCTCGATCAGATCGGTCCTTTCACCAAGGATGTCGAGGACGCCGCGATCGTCATGAACGCCATTGCCGGCTACGATCCCAAGGAATCGACGTCGGTTCCCGAAGAGGTCCCGGACTACCGGACCTTTCTCGGAAAGGATATCAAGGGCTGGCGCGTCGGGATCCCCAAGGAATATTTCATCGACGGGATCGATCCCGAGGTCGAGGCGGCGGTCCGGCAGGCGATAAAGGTTGTGGAAGGGGCCGGGGCGACCTGCGTCGAGGTGTCCCTGCCGCACACGAAATACTGCCTGGCCGTCTACTATGTCGTCGCCCCGGCGGAGGCGAGCTCGAATCTCGCCCGTTACGACGGCGTCAAGTACGGCTTTCGGGCCGAAGGGGCCAAGGATCTCCTGGAGATGTATAAGAAAACCCGCTCCGAGGGCTTCGGCGACGAGGTCAAACGGCGGATCATGATCGGGACCTATGCCCTCTCTTCGGGCTATTACGACGCCTACTACAAGAAGGCCTCCCAGGTCCGGGGGCTGATCAAGCGGGACTTCGAGACGGCCTTTGCGGCCTGCGACGTGATCCTCACCCCCACGACGCCGACGCCGGCCTTCAAGCTCGGCGAAAAGACGGACGATCCGATGCAGATGTATCTCTCCGACATCTTCACGATCTCGACGAACCTCGCCGGGATCCCCGGGATTTCCGTCCCCTGCGGCTTCACGGCGGCCGGGCTCCCTGTCGGGGTCCAGTTCCTGGCGGGCCATTTTCAGGAGGGGCGCCTGCTGCAGATCGCCTCGGCCTACGAGAAAAACGCCCGGATTGAAAGAAGGAGGCCGAACCTGTAATGGAATTCGAACCGGTCATCGGGCTGGAGGTCCATGCCCAGCTCCGCACGGAAACAAAGATCTTCTGCAGCTGCTCCGCCCAGTTCGGGGCGGCGCCCAATACCCATACCTGCCCCGTCTGCCTGGGGATGCCCGGGGTGCTCCCCGTTCTGAATCAGCAGGTGGTCGAGTTCATGCTGAAGATGGCCCTGGCGACGAACTGTCGGATCAATCCCGAGTGCAGCTTCGCCCGGAAGAACTACTTCTATCCCGACCTTCCCAAGGGATACCAGATCTCCCAGTATGCCGCCCCGCCTGCCGAGCACGGCTGGGTCGACCTGGAGATCAACGGCGGCAAAAAGCGGGTCGGGATCACCCGGATCCACATGGAAGAGGATGCCGGGAAACTCCTCCACGACGAACACAACCCCGTCAGCCACGTGGACCTGAACCGGACCGGGGTGCCGCTCATCGAGATCGTCAGCGAGCCCGATATAAGGAGCGCCGAAGAGGCGGCGAACTACCTCCGGCGCCTCCACGAGATCCTCGTCTATCTCGAGATCTGCGACGGTAATATGGAAGAGGGAAGCTTCCGCTGCGATGCGAACGTCTCGCTCAGGCCCAAAGGAACGGAGCCCTTCGGGACCCGGGCGGAACTGAAGAACATGAACTCCTTCCGGAACGTCCAGCGGGCGATCGAGTACGAGATCAAGCGCCAGAGCTATGTCCTGGAGGGAGGCGGCGAGGTGGTCCAGGAAACGCGCCTCTGGGACGACACGGCGGGGGTCACCCACTCCATGCGGAGCAAGGAGGAGGCCCACGATTACCGGTATTTCCCCGATCCCGACCTGGTCCCGGTGGTGATTGACGACTCTTGGATCGACCGGGTGCGGAAGGCGCAACCGGAACTCCCCCTGGAAAAAAGGGAACGGTTCGTCAGCGCCTACCAGATCCCCGCCTACGACGCGGGCGTCCTGACGGCGAGCCGGGCGCTCGCCGACTACTACGAAGAGGTGGTCAAGCTCTCGGGGCAGCCGAAGCTCGCCGCCAACTGGGTGATGGGCGATGTCCTGCGGTTTCTCAACGAGGACAAGAAGGAGATCGGCGACTGCCCTATCGCGCCTAAGTCGCTGGCCGCCATGATCAAGCTTATCGAAGAAGGAACCATCAGCGGGAAGATGGCCAAGGAGGTCAGCGAGGCCATGTACCGGACCGGGAAGGGGCCCGAGGAGATCGTCAAGGAAAAG
>JAKAFS010000046.1 GCA_021817825.1 Deltaproteobacteria bacterium
ATCTAGCAAATCTTCAGAATTATCCATGTTTTTAGCTTTTAAGGAAGGACGGCACCGCGCATGCAAAAACAACACAAGTTTTCCGTCGGATACGTCATTATCGGCATCTGGGTGGTGCTGATCGTCCAGAACTACATCGCCTCGATGTACGCCGCCCAGGTCATCCCCTACAGCCAGTTTCTCAATCTTCTCAAATCGAACAAAATCACGGAGATTGCCATCACCGCCAATCAGATCCAGGGAAAGATGAAGGTGGACGGCGCCCAGGAAGACTCGAAACCCTTCAAAACGATCCGCGTCGATCCCGATCTCGCCACGGTGCTGGAGCAGTATCCCAACGTCTCCTTCAAAGGGGAGATCGAATCGACCTTCCTGCGCGACCTTCTCTCCTGGATATTTCCGCTCCTTCTGTTCTTCGGCGTCTGGTTTTTTGTCATGAAGAAGATGGGAGGACAGCAGGCCGGCTTCATGACCTTGGGGAAAAACAAGGCGAAGATCTACATGGAAAACGAACTCAATGTGACCTTCGCCGATGTGGCCGGGGTGGACGAGGCGAAGCAGGAACTGGTCGAGGTGATCGAGTTTTTGAAGACGCCGGCCCGTTTCACCGAGATCGGCGGACGCATCCCCAAGGGGATCCTGCTCGTCGGCCCTCCCGGGAGCGGCAAGACCCTCCTGGCCAAGGCGGTGGCCGGTGAAAGCGGCGTCCCCTTTTTCAGCCTCTCGGGATCGGAATTCGTCGAGATGTTCGTCGGCCTCGGCGCGGCCCGGGTCCGGGACCTCTTCGTCCAGGCCAAGGAGAAGGCCCCCTGCATCATTTTCATCGACGAACTGGACGCCCTGGGAAAGGCCCGCGGCTTTTCCGCCATGGGCGGCCATGACGAACGGGAGCAGACGCTGAACCAGCTTTTGGTGGAGATGGACGGCTTCGATCCGAAAGTGGGGGTTATCCTCATGGCGGCGACGAACCGCCCGGAGATCCTCGATCCGGCGCTGCTCAGGCCCGGCCGTTTCGACCGCCACGTCCTCGTCGATCGGCCCGACAAGATCGGCCGGGAACAGATTCTCCGGGTCCACATGAAGAGGATCAAGACGGTCTCCGCGCTGGACATGGAAAAGCTCGCCAACATGACGCCGGGCATGGTCGGCGCGGATCTGGCGAATCTCGTCAACGAGGCCGCCCTCCTGGCGGTCCGCCGGAACAAGGACGAAGTCGGCATGGCCGAATTCGAGGAGGCGGTGGAGCGGATCATCGGCGGCCTGGAAAAGAAAAACCGGCTGATCAACGCCAGTGAACGGGAAACGGTTGCCTACCACGAGATGGGCCACGCCCTGGTCGCCCTTTCCCTGCCCGGCACCGACCCGGTCCAGAAGATCTCCATCATCCCCCGGGGGATCGCCGCTTTGGGCTACACGATGCAGGTGCCCACCGGGGACCGGTTCCTGATGCGAAAAACGGAGCTGGAGAACAAGATCGCCTCGCTTTTGGGCGGCCGGGCCGCCGAGGAGATCGTCTTCGGCGACATCTCCACCGGGGCCCACAACGATCTGGCCCGGGCCACCGACATCGCCCGAAGCATGATCATGGAATACGGGATGAGCGGAAAACTGGGGCAGGTCTACCTCGCCGGCGACAAGAAGCCCCTCTTCCTGAGCGCCGCCCCCCGCGAGGCGGGCGATTACAGTGAAGCCACCGCCGAGATCATCGATGGCGAGATCCGGGAGAGCATCCGCCGGGAGTATGACAAGGCGCTGACGATTCTCCGGGAAAAGAAAGAGGCCCTGATCAGGGGGGCGAAGCTTCTCCTGGAGAAGGAAAAACTCGACGGCGATGAGATCCGCGACCTTCTGGGGCTGCCGCCCATGGCAGCGCCATCCGTCCCGCCTACGGCCGGCCAGCTAAATGAACTGGATTTTGGAGAGAAATCCTGATAAGAGGGACACTTCCGTCTCCCAAAGCGGTTCGCAGGCGAGAGGAAAGGCCCATATCACAAAAAAGGAGAAACCGATGACATCCAAAAGCAGGGACACGCGGCTTGAGCAGAAGGCCGAATGGGAAGCAAAGTTGAAAAAGCGCGAGGCGCTTTTGGCAGGAAAGGGCGCGGATGCGAAGAAAATCGCCGCCGATATCCAGATCCGGGAACTGAAGGCGAAGATCAAGGAATCGAACCTCCGCATTCGGGCCATCGATGCGACGGAGAAACGGACCGGGGAACTGGCCGCCATGAAGGCGGAAAAGCTGGCCCAGGCCGAGGCCGCCAAGGCGGCCCCGCCGGCCCCCAAAAAGAAGAAGGTGGAAGAGGCGCCCGCCCCGGAAGCCAAAGCCAAAAAGAAAAAGAAGAAGGACGAAGAGACCGCGCAGCAGTAGGTCGCGTCTTTTTTCGGCAGGAACTCCGATCCTGCATCCCCGCCCATCGGGAAGCCAGGTGAACGAGCTTGAACCGATCTCTGTTCCATTAAGGGAGGGAAGCTGCGCGCCCTCGGTTGGTCGGCCCTGGGCGCGGCGGCAGGAATTGCCGCCGCGCTTTTTGGTATTCCTCCCGGCCGGCGGGGAGACTTCGCTTTATTTCCCCCATCCTTTATCGATTGCAGGTTCCAATCGATCCCTCTTTGCATTTAGATCCGTCAGTCCAGGTGGCGCCGGAAAAGTCCGTCAGATAGAGATCTGCCCGAAACAGGTCCGCCCCGCCCAGGTTGGCTTCCCAGAACTTTGTCCTGGCCAAATCCGCAAAGTTCAAGGTGGCCCCGGTCAGATTTGCCAACAGCAAGTTTGCCGAACCCAGACTGGCATGGTTCAGGTTCGCTCCGCTTAGATTGGCGCTGGCCAGCAATGCTTGGCTCAGATCGGCATGGCTCAGATCGACGCCGCTCAGATCGGCGCTGTTCAGGTCGCAGCGGGGACATTGCTTTGTTGTTTTGAGCTTTTCCAGATCGACGGGATTGAAAGCCTGCGCCCCACCCGGCACCAGCAATATCCCCAGATAGATCACCATCGCCACCATCACAAAAATTCTTTTCATCAGCCGGCTCCTTTTAAATGATTTTGTCCATCCTGCAAAAAAGCAATCCCTGTGCCATTTGGCAATAAGCAGCATTCAAGAGCCCCTTCCGGAGGCGTCTTTCGGTGGAAAGTTCCGGACCTGCCAACTTCGTTGGCGGCTGAAATACAGCCGGCGAATCGGCTTTCAAGTTTTCGCCGCCCGATGCCGATATAAGTGCCATGATTATCGCCAATGCCAATCTATCCATGACCGCCGAGAGCCGTTTGGAAAAGACGGATAGCCGCAGGGAAACCCTGAAGATGTGGGT
This sequence comes from Deltaproteobacteria bacterium, assembly GCA_021817825.1. Classification (GTDB taxonomy): domain Bacteria; phylum Desulfobacterota; class Syntrophia; order Syntrophales; family UBA5619; genus JAKAFS01. Next base: position 3,310 of record JAKAFS010000046.1, read on the forward strand.
CGATCCCCCGCAGACCGTCTCCGCCGCCGATACGAGTTCCATCTCACCGCAGGCGAAAGAGGCCGCTGCAACCCGCAGTCCCGAGGAGGTGACCAACGACGATCCCAAACTCCTGCTCATCAAAAAGCTCATCGAGGCCATGACCGGCAAGAGCATCCGGCTTCTGGAGCCGGGGGACCTGTCAGATCCCTCGCGGGACGCGCCCGATCTTCCAGGCCAGGGACAGGACGCCGCTGCCGGAGGAACCCAGAGGGTCGGCTGGGGAGTCCGTTACGACTATGCGGAATCCCATAGCGAAACGGAGCGTACCGCCTTCCGGGCGGCAGGCGTCGTCAGGACCGCCGACGGCAAGGAGCTCTCCTTTGCCCTCGACGTGCAGATGGCCAGATCTTTTACCAGCAGCACTTCCGTTTCTTTCCGGGCGGGCGACGCCCTCATCGATCCCCTGGTGATCAATTTCAACGGACCGGCGGCCCTGCTTACGGATCAGAAGTTCTCCTTCGACCTCGATGTCGACGGCCGGGACGAGACGATCCCCTTTGTCGGGGAAGGAAGCGGCCTGCTGGCCTTCGATCGAAACGGCGACGGGGCGATCAACGACGGCAGCGAACTTTTCGGCCCGACGACGGGCAACGGTTTCGCGGAGCTGGCAACGTTCGACGGCGACCAAAGCGGCTGGATCGATGAAAAAGACGCGGCCTATCAAGGCCTCCGAATCTGGACAAAGGCCGCCGACGGCACGGACGTCCTGGCGGGACTCAAGGAAAGCGGCGTCGGGGCGATCTTCACCGGCTATGCCGACACCGCCTTCTCCCTCAAGGACGACGCCAATCGGCTCGTCGGCCAGCTCCGGCGCACCGGGGTCTATCTCACCGACGGCGGCGCGGCCCGTTCCCTACAGCAGGTGGACATCGCCGTATAAAGCCGCTTCCGGCGTTTACCAGGACTGCGCCGTTCTGTGGCCGGAGGGCAGCGAGCCGCCGTTCAAATGGGAGGTGTCGTTGAGCAGGATGAGCCGGGGCGGGTGACCGGGCAGACACTCCAGGGCGGAGAGCGAACAGTTCAGCACTAGAAAACGGCTCCGGAAGGAAAGACCTATCCCCAGGGCATGACAGAGGATGGCCTGGATCGGTCCGTGGTGGGTGGAGATGAGGACGGTCTTGTTTTCCCCGGCCGCGGCGTCGAAGACGCCCCCGACCCGCTTGGCCAGGGTGGCAAAATCCTCCCCTTCCGGGGGCGAACCGCTGCCTCCCCTCCGCACCCAGCCTTCCCAGTCTCCGGCGAAACGGGCGATCACTTCCTGCCGGGTCAGCCCTTCCCAGAGGCCGTAACTGCCCTCCCGGAGCGCCGGGGTCGCTACAACGGGAATCTCTTTTGCCGGCTGCCGGGCGACGACGCGCGCCGTCGTCTCCTGGGCCCGTCCCAGATCGCTCGTAAAGATCTTCTCCAGAGCCAGGGACGCCAGTCGCCCGGCCAGGGCCTCGGCCTGCTGACGTCCCCGCTCGTTCAGGGGGATGTCGATCCCGCCCTGAATCCGTTTTTCCCTGTTCCAGTCCGTTTCGCCGTGGCGAATCAGATACACGATGGAAATGACGCACCTCCTGCCGGCAAGGCCTCCGCCTTGGAGTGGCTTGCAAAATGGAGGCAGAAGATAGATGGAAACGCCGTTTCCCGTCAAGGATCTTTTTCCCCGGACATTGACCTGAAGGCCTTTCATGGGTATACTGTCGTTAAAGAAGCGCACGGCAAGACAGACCCTGCTCAAAGGCACTTGAGGGAGGATATGGCCAAAGAGAAGATCCCGGTCACGCCGGCCATTCTCGCCATGAAGCGGGAAGGCGTGGTCTTCACCTTGCGCCCCTACCGGTACGAAGAGCACGGCGGGACGCGGGTCTCGGCGCGGGAGTTGGGGGTGGAGGAGCACTGCGTCGTCAAGACGCTGGTCATGGAGGACGACGGGGGAGTGCCCCTGATCATCCTCATGCACGGCGACCGGCAGGTCTCCACCAAAAACCTGGCCCGGCGGCTCGGCGTCAAGGCGGTCGCCCCCTGCGATCCGCAGGTCGCTGAAAAACATACCGGTTACCGGGTAGGAGGCACCTCCCCTTTCGGGACGAGAAAACCGCTCCGGATCTTCATGGAAGAGGGGATCGCCGCGCTGCCCCGGATCCTGATCAACGCCGGCAGCCGGGGGCTCTTGGCAGAAATGGCGCCGGAGGAACTGATCCGGGTCCTCAAACCCGTCACGGTGAAGGTGTCCCTATGAAAGAAAATGAAATGGTGATCCGCTGCCTGAACTGCAGCACCAAAAACCGCATCCCCAAGGAGCGGCTCCATGACCGGCCCATGTGCGGCAAGTGCGGCGCCGTTCTGGACGAGATGATCATCCGCTGCCTGGAGTGCGGCACGAAAAACCGGATGCCCGAAAACCGCCTCGACGATCGGCCGATCTGCGGCAAATGCGGCGTCCCGCTGGTGGTCATGGGCGAATCGGAAAAGCCCCGGGAGGTGACCGACGGGACCTTCAACCGGGAGGTCCTTTCGGCGCCCGGTTCGGTCCTCGTCGATTGCTGGGCGCCCTGGTGCGGCCCCTGCAAGATGGTGGCGCCGATCCTCGACGAACTGGCGGCCAAGTATGCCGGCGGCGTCCGGATCGCCAAGCTCAACGTGGATGAAAATCCCCTCACCGCCTCGCGTTACGACATCCGCAGCATCCCGACGATGCTTCTGTTCAAGGACGGAGTCCTGGTCAACACCCTGGTGGGCGCCCTGCCGAAGGACGCCATCGAACAGCAACTCATCGCCATCATGAAAACCAACTGACATGGCTGAAAAAAGCGCTCTCACCCAAAAACTCGTCTACCGCTGCCGGATCTTCGATGTCTACGAGGGCGATGTCCGTCTTCCCGACGGACGCATCGTGCAGCAAAGCTGGGTCCTGCACCGTCCCTGCATCGCCGTCGTCCCCGTGACTCCCGAGGGGAAGCTGATCCTGATCGAACAGTACCGCCATGCGACCGGGGGCATGCTCGTGGAGATCCCGGCCGGAAACATGGACCGCGACAAGGAGGACGCTGCGGCCTGCGCCCAGCGGGAGCTGGCCGAGGAGATCGGCTTCCAGGCCGGGAGACTCGTCAAATTGTTCGAAGGGTATCTGGTCCCGGGCTACTGTAGCGAATACATGCACTTTTTTCTCGCCCTCGATCTTTTCCCGGCGACGCTGCCGCCCGACGAGGACGAGTTCATCCGCCTCAAGACCGTCTCTTTTGCCGAAGCCGAGGCGATGATCCGCGACCAGCGGATTGTGGACGTGAAGACCGCGCTGGGCATCCAGATGGCGAAAGCCCTGCTTGCCGAAGAAAAGCGGCAACTCTGAGCCGGCCCGTCTTTAGCGGAGCATCCGTTCCCGTTTTTCCAATTCGATTTCCAGGGTCTTGAGCCTCTGTAGGTCTTTCTTGAGCTGTTCGTTCTCCTGGGCGAGGGCCTGCGTTTCCGTCTGTTGCTTTTCCGTCAGCTCCCGGATGGTTTTCTTGAGTTGCTCTTTTTCCTGAAGCGTCCGGGTCCGTTCTTCCAATAACTGTTCCGTCAGGAGTTGCATTTTCTGGTTTGTCTCCCGGGAGGTCTCCGCCGCATCGATCAGGCCGACGAGGGTCTCCGCGGAGGAGCGCCAACGGCTTTGCGGATAGTACTGGATGAGGGAATTCAGGACCGATCTGGCCTTGGCCGGTTCCGGGCGTTCGGCGCCGCACAAAAGGGCGATCCCTTCGTCGAAAAGCGCGCGGTCCGCCGCGACGCCTGACGCAGGCTTCCTTTCCTGCGTCGATGGCGCGGAACCGATGGTTCCGGCTGTCCCTTTTTCGATCGGCGCCGGGGAAGCGCACCCGGCCAGGAAAAGCGCTGCCAGGAGTGTCGGGACGGTTTTTCGCAGATGCAGGCTCATGTCTTTTTCATGTCCTTTTCCGTTGCATAGTTGCTGCCGGGCAGGGTCTTGGCGTACTCCTTGAGTTGTGCCGCCGCCTCGGCCATGTCGAGGGGATTCTGGAAGCGGGAGCCGTCGTCGGTGACAATGGCGATCGTGATCGTGATCAGGGGAAATGTCCGGCGGGCGCCCTGCCGGTCTTTTCCGATGAAAAATCCCCGTTCCCGGTCCTCGGGCGTGTAGAACTTCCGGATCAGGGCGTCGAAGCCGGCAACGGTCCGGCGACAGAGCTCTTCCGCCCGCGGCGGCGCGGCGATGATCACGAAATCGTCCCCGCCGATGTGGCCGAGAAAATCCTCCGGCGCCGCCTCCACTTTCACTTGAGCGGCAAGATGGCAGGCGACCTCCTTGATCACCTCGCTCCCCCAGGCGTAGCCGTATTTATCGACGAAGGGCTTGAAGTTGTCCAGATCCACGTGGCAGAGGGAGAAATGCTTGTTCTTTCCCAGCCGTTTTTCGATCTCCCGTTCGATGGCGCGGTTTCCCGGAAGGCCCGTGAGCGGGCTGGCGTCGAGGCTTCTCTCTTCGAGGATCTTGAGCCGCTGGGCCATCGATTCAAAGGCCCGGGCGAGACTGCCGATCTCGTCGGCGCGGCTCCGCCGGAAGGTATAGTCGAAATTTCCCTCGGCGATCCGGGCCGTTGCCTTCTCCAACCGCCGGAGCGGCCGGGAGATGTTGTAGGTGACGATCATCACGATGAACAGCGCTGCCGCCAGGCTGACCAGGCTTAGCAGGATGGTGATCCGGGAGGCCTTGACTCCCTGCGCCTGGATCAGGTTCATCTGGGCATCGATATCCTGCTCCGCCCGCTTCTGGATTCCGCGGATATGCAAGGCCATCTGGTCGATCGCCTTGCGGCCCGCATCCTCGGAGAGCGCCTGGGCCGCATCCAGCTGATTGGCCAGGACCAACGCAGACTCCCGGGAAAACACCTCATTGTACTGCCCGTTGAGCATTGCAATCCGATTGAGGCTGCTCACGAGCCAGGGGGAACGATGCTTCGAAAGCGCGACGAGGCCGGCGGCGAATTCCTCGCTGCGGCTCCGAAACAGCTCTTCGAGAGAAGGATCCCGGAGGATAAGGTAGCGTTTCTCGGCGCTTTCCCGGGCGATCAGGGCATCCATGAGTTCTTTGCTCCGATCGACGACGACAAAATCCTCGTTGATGATCTGATAGGCCAGCGCGTCGAGCCGCTGGAAGCTGTAGATGGCGTAGGCGCCGACAAGGGCGGTCAAGAGAGCCATCGCCAGATAGCTCAAAAGGAGTTTGCGGTAGATTGTGAATTTCATTCCGATCCCCCGGCCTGCGGCTTCCGTTGAGTTCGGAATTGACTAACATATCCGACCCCTTCGCGTAAAGGGGATTTGCGGAAAAACCTTCCCTTTTTCACGTCCGATCTGTTATGACTTCCCCGCAGGAGGTCTGTCTGCACCCTTTTCCCGGCCCCTGCGGGATCGGCAAAGCGACGGACCAAGGAACGACGGCCATGTCCGCCCTGCAAGGCGGGCGCAAACAGGAGAAAACGACGGAATGACGGAAGCGAATAACCACCGGGCGTTGCTGAAAGAAGTGGGGCGGGCGGGCCTGAAGAAGGGTTGGAGCGGCTTTGTCTGGATGATGAAGATCATCGTCCCCATCTCCCTGCTCACCGCCCTCCTCGGCTGGAGCGGGCTGATGCGCCACCTCGACTTTCTTCTCAAGCCGCTGATGGGGCTCTTCAGCCTCCCGCCCATGGCCGCCCTGCCGCTCCTCATCGGGATGCTGGCAGGGGTCTACGGGGGAATTGCCGCGATGGTCGTTCTCCCCTTCAGCACGGCCCAGATGACGCTCATGGCGGTCTTCATCCTCATGGCCCATGCCCTGATCCAGGAAGGGATCATCCAGGGAAAATCGGGCACCCACCCTCTGAAAGCGACGCTGATCCGCATCGGCGCCGCCGCCGTGACGGTGTTGCTGATCGCCCCCTGGGTCGGCAGCTCGACGGCGATGCCTATTGCAGAAGGGGGCGCGTTCGCCGCCGCCCCGGCCATCGGGGAGGTGCTCCGTCACTGGGCCGAGACGACCCTCCGGCTTTCGATCAAGATCTTTTTCATCATCACGGCCCTGCTCACTTTTCTGGAACTGCTCAAGGCCTTCGACTGGATCCATCCGGTGGTTCGGGCCCTCAGCCCCCTGCTCCGGATCATGGGGCTCGACCGGAAAGTGGGATTGCTCTGGATGACGGCCATCGTCTTCGGTCTTTCCTACGGCGGGGCGATTATCGTCGAGGAGGCCAAAAGCGGTCATCTGAATGCCGACGAGTTGGAGATCCTCCACCTCTCCATCGGGATGAACCACTCGATGGTCGAAGATCCGCCTCTCTTTTTACCCTTGGGCATCGATCCCTTCTGGCTCTATGTCCCGAGGCTTCTCATGGCCATCGTGACGGTAAGACTCCTGCGCCTCTGGACCCGTTACGCCCGGCACTCTCGCCCTGCGGCCTGAAAAAGGATTCGCCTCAAAATCGTCCCCCCAGCCATGTCTTTACCGAGATGGCGGCTCCGATGCAGCGGACGGGAAGCAGGCCCTCCCCTTGAGCTGAAACAGGAAGCGCAACAGGCTTTTCGTCCGGTCGCTGAAGAGCTTCTCGGCAAAGAGGCTTCCCGCCACGCGCTTGGAGATCTCGGAAAGCGTCGGATAGACGTGGACGGCGCCGGCGAGCGTCGTCAGCTTCACCCGTCCCTGAACGGCGAGGATCCATTCATGGATGAGCTCGCCCGCATGGGCCCCTATGATCTGGCAACCCAGGAGGTCCCCAGCGGGGCTCACCAAGAGCTTGATCTTGCCCAACCTCTCCCCCTCGGCCAGGGCGCGGTCGTTTTGATCGAAAGGTTCCTCCAGGACCCGGTACGCTACCCCTTCCTTTTTTGCCCTTTTCTCGTTCAGGCCGATGCTGGCCACCTCCGGGTCCGTATAGGTGCACCAGCCGACCTTGCCGTAATCGACCTTCCGGGGGAGATGGAGGACGGCATTGGTCAGGGCAATCCCGGCCTCGTACCCGGCCACATGGGTGAAGGGAAACTGGCCGTTCACGTCGCCGCAGGCATAGATATGTTTCATGTTGGTTCTCAGCCGCCCATCGGTGGGAATCGCCCGGGGCGTGAAGGTGACGCCGGCGGCTTCAAGCCCCAACCCTTCGCTGTTGGGCTTGCGGCCCGTGGCGACAAAGAGGGCGTCGCCTTCGATCACCGCTGATTCATCCGCGCCGCCGGCCGACGCTACCGACAGACGGAAGGTGGAACCGCGCCTCTCCACCTTGAGGGCCTTGGTGGCGACATGGATCTCGCATCCTTCCGCTTCCAGCCTTGTTCTCAGGATCTCCGCCAGGTCCGGGTCTTCGGGCCCGAGGATCTGATCCAGGAATTCGACGATGACCACCTTCGACCCCAGCCGTCCGAAAGCCTGGGCGATCTCCAGGCCGATCGGTCCCCCGCCGAGGACGATCAAACGGGCGGGGAGAACCCTCTGGGAAAAGAGCGCCTCGTTGGTCCAGAAGGGAACCTCCCGGAGCCCTTCGACGGGCGGGACCACGGGACTCGATCCCGTGGCGATGATCCAGTTTTTGGCGGAAATCCGCCGGCCGTCGACGGCAACCACGTGGTCGTCGGCAAAGCGCGGCTCGCCGAAACGGATTTCAGCGCCCAGAGAGCAGAACCGCTCGACCGAATCGTGCGCCTGGATCTTGGCGATCACCGAATGGACACGGTCCATCACGTCGCCCAGATCAACGGGGGGAAGGACCAGGGCGGGCAAACCGAAGTCCCGGGATCTTTTGGCCAAAGCCCGGACCGATGCCGTGCGGATAAGGGTCTTGGAGGGGACGCAGCCGCAGTGGAGGCAATCTCCCCCGAGTCGCGGGGACTTCTCGATGAGAACCGTTTTCGCCCCGAACTGCGCCCCCCCGGCCGCGGCAGTGAGACCGGCGGCGCCGCCGCCGATGATCCCCAAGTCGTAATCAAAGCGGGCCATACGCCCTCCTTTCCTACCGTCCTTTGCGGCCCCGGTCGCGACCGCCGGCCGCCGCCGGGACGATCCAGAACGGCTTCCTGTCCGTCCGGTGCAGCCCTAAGGAAGCTCATTTTGGGAACAGTTTCAGGTACCGGCCATAGCCCTCTTTTTCCAGCGCCTCTTTGGGGATGAACCGCAGGGCCGCCGAGTTCATGCAGTACCGGAGCCCCGTCGGTTTCGGGCCATCGGGGAAGACGTGGCCCAGATGGGAGTCCCCCTGCCTGCTCCGCACCTCGGTCCGCCTTGTGAAAAAAGTGTTGTCCTCCCGCTCGACGATGTTGCCCGGTTCGAGGGGCCGGGTAAAACTGGGCCAGCCGGTCCCGGAATCGTATTTGTCCAGGGAGCTGAAGAGGGGCTCGCCGGAAACGATGTCCACATAGATTCCCGCCTGCTTGAGATCATGGTATTCGTTCTTAAAGGGGGGCTCGGTCCCCTCCTTTTGCGTCACCTCGTACTGTAGCTTCGTCAATTTTTTCCGCAACGTGGCGTCGTCGGGCTTGCGGTAGGAATCGTCCTGCCGGGGGGGAATCTCATCGCGGCCGGCGCCCCACGCCTTCTCCAGAAACTCGTCCCTCCCGGATCCCCAGCGGTAGTAGTTGTAGCGGACGGGATTCTTCTTGTAGTAATCCTGATGATACGCCTCGGCCTCATAGAACTTCTCGAACTTGATAAGCTCGGTCGCGATCGGCTTGGAGAACCTGCCCGACTTGGCCAGTTGCTCCTTGGAGCTCTCGGCAATCCGCTTCTGCTCCGCATCGTGGTAGAAGATGGCGCTTCGGTACTGGGGCCCCCGGTCGACGAACTGCCCTCCGCCGTCGGTCGGGTCGATATGCCGCCAGAAGACATCCAGCAGCTGGGCATAGGTCACCTTGGCCGGGTCGTAAACGACTTGGACCGCCTCGATATGCCCCTTGGCGGCATAATCCTCGTAGTTGGGATTCGCCCCGGTGCCTCCGGCATAGCCGGAGACGACCTTCAGGACGCCGGGCACCTTTTCCAGGTCGGACTCCACGCACCAAAAACAACCCCCGGCAAAAGTGGCCGTGGCCATAGCTGTCTTTCCTCCCGTCATTTTCCTCTCCGCCTCCTTTCCAGCAGGGTCGCCGGTATTGCACCCCCAAACCAGCAACAAGATCGCGGTCCAGACCATGAACCTTCTCATCGTCGTTTCCTCCTTTACCATGATGTAAGCTAATGACCTTTTCCGGTTCTGTCAAAGGGGGGATAAGAGGGGGAAATTGATAGCCCTGATTTGCCGCAGCCACTCTTGCCGGTGATCTGCCCCTGGCGAATGAAAGGTCTTCTTGCCCCCCCCGGAGAGTTCTGCTATAAAATGTCCTCAGGGGAGGAGCGTTTCCCCACACCGGCAGGGCGGAAAGAAAAACCGGGCCCGGCGCCTGCATTTTCGAGAGACGAGAGAGGGGGACAGGGAGCATGATCTACAACGAGGAGTTCGAAACACTGCCGCGCGAGGCGCTGGAGGCCCTACAGCTCAAAAGACTCAAGCAGGTCGTTCAGCGGGTCTACCATACGGTGGGCTTTTACCGGAAGGCCTTCGACGCCGCCGGCGTTCAGCCCGACGACATCAAGTCCCTCGGCGATCTGAAGAAGTTCCCCTTCACGACGAAACAGGACCTAAGGGACAACTATCCCTTCGGCATGTTCGCCGCCCCCATGAGCAGCATCGTCCGCCTCCACGCCTCCTCGGGGACCACCGGGCGCTCGACGGTCGTGGGCTACACCAAGCGCGACATCGACACCTGGTCGGAACTGATGGCCCGCTGCTTTGTCGCCGCAGGACTCACCAAGAACGACATGATCCACAACGCCTACGGCTACGGCCTCTTCACCGGGGGCCTGGGCGCCCATTACGGAGCCGAGAAGCTCGGGGCGAGCGTCATTCCCATTTCGGGCGGCAATACCAAACGGCAGATCATGATCCTCCAGGATTTCGGCCCCACGGCCATCTGCTGCACCCCCTCCTACGCCCTTAACCTGGCGGAACAGGGCAAGGCCATGGGGGTCGATATGAAGTCCCTGAAACTCCGGATCGGGATCTTCGGCGCCGAGCCCTGGAGCGAGGCGATGCGGACCGAGATCGAAGCCCTCCTGGGACTCAAGGCGCTGAACATTTACGGTCTTTCGGAGATCATGGGCCCCGGCGTCGCCATGGAATGCATCGAGGAACGCCACGGGATGCACATCGGCGAGGACCATTTCCTCGTCGAGACGATCGATCCCGCGACCGGCGAGGCGCTGCCGCCCGGATCGGAAGGGGAATTGGTCTTCACGACGATCACCAAGGAGGCCTTCCCGCTCATCCGCTACCGGACCCGGGACATCTCCCGCCTGATTCCCGAGCCCTGCCGCTGCGGCCGGACCCATTACCGGATGGACCGCGTCATGGGCCGGAGCGACGACATGCTCATCATCCGCGGCGTCAACGTCTTCCCCTCCCAGATCGAGGCGGTCCTCGTGGGCGTCGAAGGGCTGGAGCCCCATTACCAGATCATCGTCGACCGGATCGGCAACCTCGACACCCTGGAGGTCCAGGTGGAGGTGAGCGAGAAGCTCTTCGAAAACGGCGACGAGGTGAAGGTCCTCCAGAACAAGGAACGGCAAATCGTCAAGGACATCAAGGATTACCTGGGGGTTTCGGCCAAGGTGAAGCTGGTGGAGCCCCGTTCTCTTCAGCGGTCAGAAGGCAAGGCCACGCGGGTGCAGGACAAGCGCAAGCTCTGATTCCCGGCGCGGGCGTCACCGACGCCTGCAAGGAGATGGTGGGAAAAATCGTCCGCGCCGGAAGCCCGGGCGGCAGGCAAAGAAAGGGGGTTCGACGATGAAGGTGGAGCAGATTTCCATATTTCTGGAGAACAAGCCCGGGGGGCTCGAAGAGGCGACGCGGCTGCTGAAAGAGGCGAACGTCAATATCCGGACCCTGTCGATGGCCGACACGACCGACTTCGGCATCCTGCGATTGATCGTCGACGATGTGGAAAAGGCCAGCCGTGTGCTCAAGGAAAACGGCTTGCGCTTCAACCGGACAATCGTCGTCGCCGTCGAGGTCCCGGACCGTCCCGGCGGCCTCCACGGGATTCTGGAAGCCCTCACGAAAAACGGCATCAACGTGGAGTATCTCTACGCCTTTGTGGAGCGGAGCGGCCAGAACGCCGTCATCATCTTCAGGTTCGACGCGCCGGAAAAGGCGATCGAGATCCTCCAGAAAAACGGTTTCACCGTCCTGCCGGGGGCGACGCTCTACGGGATGTAAACGCGCCCTTTTCGCTTCCCGAAGGTTAAGAAAAAGGGCGGCGGCTATCCCTTGATGCAGCCCAAAGACCGCAGCCGGGCCGCCTTTTTGGCGATCCCCGCCCCGTGGACCACCTCGACGACCGCCTCCAGGTCCTTGTAGGCCCCGGGGAACTCCTCCAGCAAGGTTCCCCGGCCGGAGGCCATGACGACGATCCCCTTTTCCGCCAGCTCTCGGGGGATCGACCGGCCCCGGCAGGCCTTGACCGCCTGGGCGCGGCTCATCACCCGACCCGCGCCGTGGCAGGCGCTCCCGAAGGTCTCCTGATAGGCCCGTTTTGTCCCTGTCAGGACATAGGAACCCGTTCCCATGTCCCCGGGAATGAGGACCGGCTGGCCGGCCTTGCGATAGGCCGCCGGCAACGCGGCATGGCCCGGCCCAAAGGCGCGCGTGGCCCCCTTCCGATGCACGCAGAGCCGGACATCCCTGCCGTTCACAGGCAGCGTTTCCACCTTCGCGATGTTGTGGCAAACGTCGTAGAGGAGCCGCATCGAAAGTTCCCGCGGTCCCATCCTCAGCGCTTTTTGGAAGATCTCCCGGGTGCGGTGCATGAGCAGCTGGCGGTTGGCCCAGGCGTAATTGGCGGCGCAGGCCATGGCGGAAAGATAGGCCTTGCCCCGGGGAGAGGCAAGCCGGGCGCAGGCGAGCTGGCGGTCGGGCAGGGGGATCCCGGTCTCGTCGCTGTGTTTCACCATCCGGGCCAGGTAATCGTCGCAGATCTGGTAGCCGAGGCCCCGGGAGCCGCTGTGGATCATGACGCAGATTTGACCGATCTCCAGGCCGAAGGCCGCCGCGGCGGTCGGATCGAAGATCTCGTCGACCGCCTCGATCTCGAGAAAGTGGTTTCCCGAGCCCAGGGTCCCGAGCTGGTCCTTGCCCCGCGCCAAGGCCCGGTCGCTCACCTGCTCCGGATCGGCCCCCGCCATGACGCCGCCGTCCTCGGTCATCTCCAGATCGGCCGCATCGCCGAAGCCTTTCCGGACCATCCAGGCCGCCCCTTCCCTAAGGAGCTGCAACTGCTCCTTTCCGGAAAGCTTCAGGGGGCCCCGGGAGCCGACCCCCGAGGGGATGCCCTGAAAAAGGGCCGTCACCAGATCCGGCAGACGGCCCCGGATCTCCGCAAGCCCCAGATGGGTCGTCATGAGCCTACAGCCGCAGTTGATGTCGTAGCCGACGCCGCCCGGCGAGACGATCCCCTCGTCCATATCGAAGGCGGCGACGCCGCCGATGGGAAATCCGTAGCCCCAGTGCATGTCCGGCATGGCGAGCGACGCCCGGACGATCCCCGGAAGACAGGCGACGTTCGCCACCTGCCGGGGCGCCTCGTCGGAGCCCAGCCCGGCCAGGAGTTTTTCGCTGGCGTAGATGATCCCCGGGACGCGCATGGCGCCCGCAGGCGCGATCTCCCAGCGCCATTCGTCGAGTCGTCGGAGGGGAGGCTTATCCATGACGGGTACTCCGCGGCGGTATCATTACACCGGCAATCATCATCCCCATACCGTCATTCCCGCGAATCCCGGATCGGCGTCCGGGACAGGCGCGGGAATCCAGGAGGATCCGGATGCCGGATCAAGTGCGGCATGAAAACATAGGATAGGTTTACTGGCCCGAGTCACAAGTGTCTCAGACATCGAAGACGATCCGCCCGGTCCATCCGGCAGGGGTCATTAGGACTGCGGCCTGGTGGTAGGTGACCGCCTTGATCTCCTGCTTGATCCGGTGGCGGGCGGGATCGAAAGGCTCACCCCGCAGGAGCGCCCTGAGGCTGCGGTCCGAAAGCTCGCGAATCAGACAGGTCTTCATCAGAAAACCCTCGCCGTTCCAGGCAAAGAGGCATTCGCGCAGAAAATTGACGAGCAGGTCCGGGGCGTCCTTGCCCGTCACGGAAACTTCCCGCGCCTGTCCCGCCCGAACCGTCGACAGATCGGCGAGCCGATCGAAGAGGGCGAACGCCGCGCCGGCATAGAGCTCCTCGCCCGTCGCGGCCGACACTTCGATCCCCAGATCGGCCGTATGGTCGAAGCTGCGGTAATGCATAAAACGATCAGGGCATCCGGCGGATCCGCACTTCGATCCCCTTTTCGTCCTTCAGCAGGGGCAAAAGCTGCGACGTGTCCGTATCGGTCGTATGGTAAGGATAGAGAATGCCGGGCTTCACCATCCGGGCGGCAGCGGCCACCATCTCGGGCGACATCGTGTAGGGGAGGTTCATGGGCAAAAAGGCGACATCGATCGCCCCGAGCCCCTTCATCTCCGGGATATTCTCCGTATCCCCGGCGATATAGACCCGCTTTTCGCCGAAGGTGAGGATATAGCCGTTTCCGTCCCCTTTGGGATGGAAGTGCACCCCGGTGTCCCTCTTGTGGAGAATGTTGTAGGCCGCCACCGCCTCGATCCGGATGCCGTCGACCGTGGCCGACTCTCCGTTTTTCAGGACGATGCCGCGGCCGATCTTGGCAAAGCACAGGGGGGTCAGGACCAGCTTCGTCATTGCCGTGCTCAACTGAGAGATCAATTGCGGATCGAAGTGGTCGCCATGTTCGTGGGCCGCCAGGATCAGGTCCGCCTTGGGAAGCTTGCTGAAGTCGCCGGAGGCGCCGACCGGGTCGCTGTAGATGACTTTGCCGCCGAATTCGAAGAGCAGCGAGGCGTGGCCGATAAAGGTGACTTGCAGATCCCCCGCTTCCGTTGGCAGAATGTCCTTTTCAAACGCTGCGCTCATCTTCCTCAACCTCCTCTTGAATGGTTTTCATTCCCTTCCCCTGCGGCGCTTCCGGAGGAACGGCATCTTGCGGATCGATTATATCGGGACCGGACAGGCCCGTCAATGGCCAACCGGAGCGGCGCAAGGGCGGCTGCGCGCCCGATGAAGCCGCGCGCGGCGTGCTACTGCAAATCCCGTTGATCGGGATACTCGGAAAGGTCCTGCTCGATGATCCCTTCGATCCGTTCCGGCTCGACGCCCCGGCATTCCTCAAGGAGCCTTCGGTAACGGCCGGCGTCGAAGGAGCGCCCGCTCGCGGCCGAGCCATAGAGGACGTGGAGCAGAATCATGATGACGAAGTGGATCGCATCGTGACGCGAGAGCCCCCGGTCTTCCAGGGACTCGCAGAACAGGACGGTTTCGATGGGCGCTTCGGCGGCGAGCTGGTCTTCCACCATCCGATGGGTGCTGATGTGCAAAAAGGGGTTGAAGGTCGCCCCCGCTTCGTATTCCCGGCCGTCCAGGATATCGGTGTTCTCGAAATGGCTGCCGTACTCCTGATGGTCGAGCAGGATCTCCGCCAGTTCCCTTTCCTTGGCGGTCAGCCCATTGAGCTGCCCCTCCTTGGCCAGCATCCAGATGCGGTGGAGGTTCTCGCGGAAGAGCTTTCTTTGCAGCTTTTCCTGCATCCTCGCCGAGTCTTCGGTCATATCCTCTTCTCCCTGTCTCAATGCCTGTCTTGTTCATGGAAATGCAAAAGCCCTGGGGACGCAGCTCCGGGGCCCAGATCGTTTTCCCTTTTCTTCAGTCTCGTCTTTTCAGGAGGTAGGTCGCCGTCGCCTCGGTCCAGTCGGCCAATTCGATCCGGTTCAGCCGCCGGGCAAGGTCGCTGACCATTCCCGTCGATTCGGCGTCAAAGACCTGAAAGACCCCCTCCCGGAAACCGACGGAGAGCAACTCCTCCTTTTTCCGGGTGGCAATGACCTTGATCCGCTCCTCGGCCACGGCCTCCTTGTAGCCGGGCAGAAAGGTCGCCGTCAGGCGAAGGCGGCCGTCCGCGGGGGGAAACTGGCAGGGTTTCCCGGGCGGCGTCAGATTGTCCGGCTGCGCCGCATTGGGCAGGAGCAAGGTCACCGAGCCGTCGGCGGCAACGGAAAAGATGTAGACATAGGCCGGTTCGCTGACCTGGTAGAAGATCCGGACCTCGTCGCCCTCTTTCAGATCGGTCCTGGAAAGGGTGAGCTGCACCGCAAGCCCCTGCCCCTTTTCGGGATAGATCGGCTCGACGAGGGCCCGGAGTTTGACCCGGTAGAGGGTGCGTTCCCGGGCGTCCCAATCCGCCGAAAGGACGGTCTCTTGGGCGATCTTTCCCCGGACGGCGGCATAGATCAGGTCTTCGGCCACCTGGCTGTTCGAGACCAGGGTGTGCGACTTGATGAAGGTCCCGACGGCCGTTTCCACCGCCTTGGACTCGGCATCCCGCCGGGCCCGGTCCCGGACCTCCCTGAGCGTCTCCATCTCGCCCATCTGCGCCTCGCCCGTCGCCTCGACCCAGAGCGGCTGGTCGGCGGCCACGGCCGCAAGCGGCAGCAGCAACCCCAGGCACAGCGCGACGACGAACCCTTTCATAAACGCCCCTAAATCCTTATCCCGGTCAATAGAACTCGCCGATGGGCTTCCCATCGATCTTTCCTGCGAGTGGAACCCCGTCCCCTGACTGGCTCTGAAGTTAAGAGAGGCGCTCCCTTATGTCAAGGAGATTTTGAAACGCCCCTTGACAGAACCGGGGGAATGGATTATTCATGCGCCAGTCGCCGAAAGGTGAAAATTTTCATACAGAAAGGCCGGCGGTCCGTAAAAAAGCCGCCCCTCGTGATCCTCTTGAATATACTGTTTCGCTTCCTGCGCGCTTGCCGGCCGTTTTCCTGTCGTTCTGCCGCCGCCGTCTCCCTGCTCCTGATCGCCCTGCTTTTTGCCGGTTCCGCGGTACAGGCCGTCCCGGTGCAGGTCCGCCAAGCGCCCCCGATCGATGTGTACTTCAGCCCCCGGGCCGGCGCCACGGAAGCCATCTGCCGGGAGATCGCCCAGGCGCGCTCGGAAATCCTGGTCCAGGCCTACTCCTTCACCTCCGCCCCGATCGCCCAGGCCCTCCTGGCGGCCCACAAGCGGGGAATCAAGGTGGCGGTGATCCTCGACAAGAGCCAAAAGACCCAGAAATACTCGTCGGCGACGTTTTTGACGAACGCCGCGATCCCCACCTATATCGATTCCCGGCACGCCATTGCCCACAACAAGATCATCCTGATCGACGGAACGGTCGTGATCACCGGCTCCTTCAATTTCACCAAGGCCGCCGAGGAGAAAAACGCCGAGAACCTGCTCATCATCCGCTCGGCGGAACTGGCCAAACTCTACCGGGAAAACTGGCAGCAGCACCGCGACCACTCGGAGGGATAGCCGCTTTTCCCAGGGGGCGGGTGCGCGGAAATCCTCTTCGCGAGGATCTTTCTTGACAGAGCGAAACCCTTCGTCTATCCTTTTTCCATCGCTCGCCTGCCCACCAAGCGGCAGCACGCTAGTCCCGTCCCGCAGCGGACGGGGCCGAGATGAACCTGCATCAAGGAGGAGGCCATGCGTCTGCTTGCCAAGTTCCTGAAGGTCCTCAACTCGAACGCCGAACCCCTGGAGATCAGCCTGGCGCTCTGCCTGGCGATGATCGCCGGGCTCACCCCCCTGATGAGCCTGCACAACCTGCCGGTCCTTTTGGCCGTCCTTATCCTGCGGGCGAACCTTTCGGCCTTTATCCTGGGGCTCGGCCTCTTTTCCGGGATCGCCTACGCCCTGGATCCCCTGTTCCACCGGCTCGGTCTCTTCGTCCTGACGTTGCCTTCCCTAGGAGGTCTTTGGACCTCTCTTTACAACAATACCCTCTGGCGGCTCGAACACTTCAACAATTCCATCGTCATGGGAAGCCTGCTGGCGTCGCTGGCGCTGTTCCTGCCGGCCTTCCTGCTTTTCAATCTCCTGATCCGTAAATACCGGGCCCATGTGCTCCAGTGGGTCAGGAAATCCCGCTTCATGCAGATGGTGACGGCGTCGAACTTCTACCGTCTCTATCAATCGGCGACCGGCTGGGGAGGTGACCTATGAAAAAGTGGCTCCGCTGGCAGGGAATTGCGGCATTCGCGGTCGTCGCGGCGCTCCTGGCGGCCTTCTGGTTTCTGGTTGTGGACCGGGTCATCAAAGGGGTCATCGAAAGCGCGGGAACGAAGATGGTCGGCGCGAAGGTGGAGCTGGCCGCCGCCGATCTTTCTCTCTTTCCGCTGGGGCTCACCCTGAGCCGCCTACAGGTGACCGATCCGGACCAGCCGCTGACCAACGCCCTGGAAATCGCCCGGATCGCCGGCGCCCTCGACGGATTGAACCTCCTGCGCCGCAAGGTGATCGTCGAAGAGCTGGCCGTGGACGGCATGGCCTTCGGAACGCCGCGCAAGACCAGCGGCGCCCTGCGCAGTGCGCCACCTAAGAAGGAAACGGCGGCGGGCGGCGGATTTTCTCTCCCCGGCGTCTCCCTGCGCGATCCCCGGGCGATCCTCGCCTCCGAGAAATTGGAGTCGCTCCAGCTTGCCGAGACGCTCCAGCGGGAAGCGGCGGCAGAAAAGGAACGGTGGCAGAAAAACCTGGCGGCGCTGCCGGACCAGGCCAAGCTGAAAGAGTACCAGCAGCGGCTGGAGAAGCTCAAATCGGCGGGGCAGGGCGGGATCGGCGGGGTTCTGGGCGGCGTCGGCGAAGCGGCCAAACTACAGGACGATTTGACGAAGGACCTCAATCAACTCCGGAGCGCCAAGCAGGATCTGGAGAAGAGTACAGCCAACCTCCGCAAGCGCTATGACGAAGCGGCCAAGGCCCCCGGCGAGGATCTCCGGCGGCTGATGGACAAATATGCCCTCTCCGGCGCGGGGCTCACCAACCTGAGCGCCTCGCTTTTGGGCGGCCAGATCGGCCACTGGCTGAGGACGGGGCTTGCCTGGCGCGCCAAGGCGGAGCCCCTCCTGGCCCGCGTTCCCGCCGGCAAGCCGGAGGCGGAAGTGGTGAAACCCCTGCGCGGCAAGGGGGTCGACGTCCGCTTCCGGGAAAAGCAGCCGCTGCCCGATTTCCTCATCCGGACGGCCCGGGTTTCCCTGGAGATCCCGGCCGGAAAGCTCAGCGGTCAAGTCCGCAATCTCACGCCCGACCAGCCGGTCCTGGGGGCCCCGCTCACCTTCCAATTCGCCGGGGAAAAGCTCAAGGGGATCGGCAGCGTCGCGCTCAGCGGCGAAATCAACCGCGTCCGGCCCGACCGGCCTGTGGATCAGGCTACCCTGGCGGTCGTCGGGGCGGCGATCCGGGATTACACCCTGGGCGGGAACGGCGGCCTTACCCTCAAGCAGGGCACGGCCAGTCTCGACGCCAAGGTGCGGCTCGCCGGAAAGGATCTGTCGGCCTCCTTTGCCTCGGAGCTGAAGGGCTTGCAGATGTCCCTGGACGCCGCCAAGCCGGAGGCCGGTCCCATCGCCGCCGCCGTGGCCGGGGTCCTGGGCGATGTCCGCGCCTTCAAGGCCCAGGCCGCCGTGACCGGGACGGTCGAGAACTACGACGTGAAGCTCACCTCGGATCTGGATCAGGTGTTGCAGAACGCCGTGGGCCGGCAGGTCAAGGCGCAGCTCGATACCTTCCAGAAAGGCTTGCAGGCGGCGATCGCCGAGAAGGTCAAGGGGCCGCTCGCCGGGGCGGGGTCCGAGCTGGGAGGCATCGAGGGGGTGGGACGCGAACTGGCGGGCCGACTGAACCTCGGCGAGGGGCTGCTCAAGTCGGGCAGCGGCGGAAAGTCCGGCGGTCTCAAGCTCCCCTTTTGACCCTCTTCACCCCTTTTTCCAGGAGAAACCGTTCGAGCGCCTCGTAAGGCTGAAGCCCCTCGATGGCGTCGTTCGCGAAGACAAAGGTCGGAACGCAGGTGATCTCCAACTGCGCCGCCAGCCTCCAGTCGGCGTCGACGGCCGTGCGATAAATCCCCTGCTCCATCGCCTCCCGGGCCTCCTTTTCGGGAAGCCCCAACGCCTTGACGATTTCCGCCAGAACCGCCGGGTCGGAGATATTTTTCGCCTCGGCAAAGTAGGCCTTGAACAGGGCGTCATGGAAGGCGTCGCCCTTGCCCTTTTCCTCCGCCCACTTCCCCAATTCCTGGGCGAGCCTGCTGTTGTAGGTCTTCTCCCGTTCCGCAAGCGGGAGGCCTAAGCCGGCCGCCACTTTTTTCACCCGCGCCGCCGCCTGGGCGCTGTCGACGCCCAGGGTCGCATAGACCTCCTTGAGGAGCAGCCCTTCGGCCGGAATTTCCGGATGGAGGGGGAAGGCCTTCCAGTGAACGGCGATGGCGAAATTTGCCCGTACTTTTTCAATACCCACGGTACTGAAGTAGCACCAGGGTCAGATGTAGTCCGAAAAGATCTGAAGCTGCGGCGTCATCATCGACCTCCTTGCGCTGCAATCGCGGCCGGGCCTTCGCCCGCCCGCGCCAAGCATGGGCGATCAGGAACGGATCATCACCAGCATCATCTTGAACCGCTGCACCGCCTTCAGGGCATGGGGCTTTCCCCCGGGCATGATGAGCATCTCCCCTTCCTTGACCAGGTGCGGTTCGCCGCCCAGGACGATCTCCGCCTCGCCGTCGAGCACCTGGACCAGGGCATCGAAGGGGGCCGTATGCTCGCTCAATCCCTGACCCTTGTCGAAGGCAAAGAGGGTGACCGTTCCGGTCGCTTTCTTGATGATTTCCTTGCTGACCACGGCGCCTTCCTGATAGGCCACCAGCCCTTTCATGTTCGCTGCCTGTTCGGCCATTTTCTCCTCCCTCGGTGATCGATTCATTGACTTCCGTCTTTAGGGTTCTATTTTCTCCCTTCCCGGCGCCTTGTCAATGGAATTTAAAAGCGGCCGCCGATGGCGTTGATCCGCACCGGAATCAGGGGTCGCCAAACGCCCGGTCACCGCCTGGAGACAAAGGGGTTGTCCCTGTATCCTGTTTCACCGGATCAGCATCATCGCATGGCGGAATGGCATCCAAGTGTGGTACATGTTCGGCGGCAGGTCAAGGAAATTGGCCCTGTCTGAAGGAGGCCCTTGATGTCCATTGCAGTTTCTCCAGAGCGCGACAGCGGTCGCGACAAGACGATCATTGCGCTCGTGGCTTTTGCCCACGGCGCCAGTCATCTGATGCAACTGGCGATTCCGCCGCTCTTTCCGATCCTCCACGGGGTGTTCGGGGTCAGCTTCACGGAGCTGGGGCTGATCGCGACCCTGCTTTTTGCCGCCTCGGGATTGGGGCAGGCCTTTGCGGCCGGACCGCTCGTCGATCGCTTCGGCCCCCATCGGATGCTGATTGCCGGCACCCTGCTCAGTTCCTGCGCCGTCATCCTGGCCGGCCTGGTCTCCGCCTACTGGATGCTGCTGCCGCTCGGGGTTTTGATCGGCCTCGGCAACAGCGTCTTTCATCCCGCCGACCTGTCGATCTTAAGCCTGCGGGTGAACGAAAAATTTCAGGGCCGCGGCTTTGCGGCGCATGTCCTGGGGGGCACGTTGGGATACGCCGTCGCCCCCCTGGTCGTGATGACCGTCGCCACGGTGAGCCACTGGCGGGTGGCCCTGGTCCTCTGCGGCCTCTTAGGCCTTGCCATTGCGGCCGCCCTCTTTTTCAACCGCGGCCTGCTCGTCTGCCGGTCCGCAAAACCGGCCGCCCCCGCCGTCGGGAAAGCCGTCCCCCGATCGGGCCTGCTCGGCGCCTTACTATCGCCGGTCTTCCTGATGGCCTTTGCCTACTTCACGCTGACTTCCTTCGCCAACGTCGGATTGCAGACCTTCGGGATCCCCGCCTTCGTCATGGGCAACGCCTTTGCCCTGCCTGCGGCCACCTTCGCCGTGTCGGCCTACCTGTTCGGCAGCGCCGGCGGGGCCATCCTCGGAGGGGTCCTGGCCGACCGCACGCAGCAGCACCACCGCGTCGCCTTCAGCGGCATCCTCTGCGCCGCTATCTGCATGCTGCTCATCACGGTCGTGGGCGGATGGGCGCCGCTCGTCACGGCGCTGATGGGGCTGATGGGGATCGCCTTTGGGATGACGGCGCCGGCGCGGGACGTCATCGTCCGCAAGGCCGCCGCCGGCGCGGGGCTGGGCAGCGTGTTCGGCTTCGTCTATTCGGGATTCGATCTGGGATCGGCCGTCGGGCCCTTGATCCTGGGCCCCTTCATGGACCGGCAGATGCCCCAGGCGGTCTTCGTGACCGTCGTTATCGCACTCGTTCTGGCCGCGCCTACGGTGTTGCGGGTTCGACGCCGTTCCTGAGGCGGCGCCCCAATCCGCAGAGCAGCCTCGGCAGCTCCCGGTTACGGCAGGGGCATCGACTGGGCCGCCAGGACGTCGTAACGGAGGCTCCGCAAAAGATCGATAAATTCCTGGACGTTCTTGCCGCGCACCCGCAGCATGACCAGGTGACCGCGTTCTTCGGGAACGGCCTGGATCAGGATCGTCAGGATCTCGATCCCGTTTTTTTCACAAAGGGAAATGGTTTTGTA
The DNA here is from genome assembly GCA_021817825.1 of Deltaproteobacteria bacterium. Lineage (GTDB taxonomy): Bacteria > Desulfobacterota > Syntrophia > Syntrophales > UBA5619 > JAKAFS01. The sequence goes on from JAKAFS010000046.1 coordinate 24,954, forward strand.
AAAAATGTCCATCCGGTTGGTCAGCGGGATGCGAAACAGGATGCGCCGGCTGTCCGACCCCACCTGGGCTATCGTCGCCAGGGCGCTCAGGATATCCGATTCGGTGACGATGCCGACCACCGTCAGCCCCTCGACCACGGGAATGGCGCCGATCTTCCTGCGGCGCATGACCACGCCGACCTCGTCGATCGTCGCCCGGGGGGGACAGGTAATGGGCGAGGCGGTCATGACCGCCCCGACCCGGACCTTCTGCAATTCCTGGGTCACCTCTTTGGAAAGCAGGGCCTTCGTCATAGCGTGAGGCCCCACATAGGGATAGATGTCCGAAAGGGCGATGATGCCGCGCAGTTCGTTGTCGCCCCGCACCACCGGCAGCCGTCGGATCTTGCGCCGCTGCATCAAATAGAGCGCCTCTTCCAGGTTCATCTCTTCCGTGGCCACGATGAGCGATTTTGCCATCCAGTACTGCACGAACATGGTTTAGCCTTTCTTTTAAGAACGAAACGGCAGCTCATCACTGCCCCCCTAGTCTTCTACCGCAACTCCATTGAGAATTCTACCCTTTTCCGGACCAGGCTTCGGCGCAGTTCGCCGACAGGGAAGGTATCGGCACCTTTGACCATATTCATGAGGTTTCAACGAAAATCGCCGGTTGAAATCGAAAATGGGAGGAATCGGAAAAATTTTTGGCTTTCGGAGGAAAATGAAAAGACACGTCGGAGCATCGTTAATGTATTCATATACTTAAGCAGTATCGCCGCGGCGATATTCTCTCAGGAATTTGGGCGACGGCTTGCGCACGCAGCAACTGAGCGTTGTTCAACAGCCTGTCAGCGTTCGCATAAGAGGTGCGTCACGATCCGGACGATGATCTCCTTTTCCGCAGGCTTACTCTCGGCAATAAGCAGGGAGGTCCAGGGCAAAACGATATTCCCCGACGACTGCAAGCAGGGCCTTGGCTTCGTCGCCGGAAAGATCCCGCCTGTCGGCCACGCCGGCGATCAGGCGGACCGCCTGATTGAGGTCCCGGAGCCGCCGTTCGTTGACCGTGTATCCCTGGAGCAGATGCTCACGCAGGACCCGGGCGGCCCAGATGCGGAACTGGGTGCCCCGCTTGGAATTGACCCGGTAATCTCCGTACCCCACGCCGTCATCGCGCAGGGTGTTGCAGAAACTCCAGACTTTGGAAATGATGCTCGATGCGTTGTCGTTCATACAATCGATGCCTTATTGGATTGAATTTCCGGAGGAATTCAGCTGATCAGTGTCCCGATGGGAACGGCCCACAACTTCTCTCCCAGCTTCACGATTTCCTCGCCGTTGTAAGCGAGTATGGCCTTATCGCATTCCGGCGTCCGGTCGATAAAGGTCCGCAAGCCCGACAAATCCTTTTCTGTCCAGCGGGTCGCGGCCTTGACTTCGATCGCGTAAATCCGGCGGCCCTCTTCAATCACAAAATCGACTTCCTGGCGTCCCTGTTCCTGCCAGTATGACATCTGCGCATCGGGCAGATGTGCCTCCAACAGCGCCGTCAGGTTTTGCGCCGTATAGGTCTCGAAAAGGGCTCCGCGACACAGGTCATCCCGGCCAGGTGCGAGTGTGCATATTCCGGCCAGGTGCGCGGCCAGACCGCTATCCGTAAAATACAGTTTGGGCGATTTGACCAAGCGGGAGCTGCGATTCTTCAGGAAAGGCGGCAGGCGGCGGATCAGAAAAGAGGTTTCCAGAAGACTGAGATAGCGGCGTGCGGTTACGGCGTTCAGCTTGGCATCGTTGGCCAGGCTGCTGATGGCCAGCACCTGTCCGGTACGCAAGGCGGCCATCTGCGCCAGGGTTCGAAATGACACCAGATCCGTGATCCGTGAGAACTGCCGCACATCGCGTTCGACATAAGTCTGCACGTAGCCGCGGAGCCATTCCGAAGCACTATCGGCAGATCCCAGGCATACGGGAGGGAGGCCGCCCGTCAAAACTTCCTGCTCGGCAATGGGTGCGGCTTTGCCGGAAGAGGCATCGGAAGACTTCAGAAAGGTCGTGATGAAAGGCGGTTTCTTCGTCTGACCCTGGATCTCTCTTCGCGTCATCGGGTGGAGGGTAAAATAGGCCGCCCGGCCGGCCAGGGTTTCGGAGACATGACCGAGCAGAGCGAGATTGGCCGATCCGGAAAGGACATACCGCCCCGGCCGTCGCTCCTCGTCGACGGACTTCTTGATCGCCACGAGCAGTTCCGGGCAGCGCTGCACCTCATCAAGGATAGAGGCGCCGGTGAGTAAACTCTCCGGATTGGCCTGGGCCATGGCCAGCGTACCGAAATCATCGAGGCTGCGGTAGGCACGGCCTCCGACGATAGCCGCTTCGTTCTGTAGCAAAGTGCTCTTACCGGCCTGACGCAACCCGGAAAGCACTACCACAGGCAATACCTTTAAGGCTCGTTCCAGACGCGGCGCAATCTCTCGGGAAAGATAGTTTGTCATTTTACGACATCTTATAGTGTCATTATGACACTATGTCAAGTTGAATTTTGACACAATCGTCAATGGCTCATTTCTTTTTCAGCGGCAAAGGGCGCTATACGAGAGGGCTGCGTTTTAGTGCTTCGGTCCTGCTGTCCGGCTTTCGTCGCGATTTTAACGGCGCTTGCGCGGCCTTCTCCGCCTTAATCCGCTCTAGGAGCTTTTCCGCAGGCTCGTCGTTAGGGTACTGGGGAACGAGCTTCCCGGAAAAGGCCTTCTTCAGGATGCTCTGCCGCAGGGCCTCGGCCTGCTTGAGGCTCTGGCTGATCGACTCTTCGATCTTGTCGGCGACGGAGAGGCGGGATTCGATTTCCTGGACGGTCCTCCGTTGTTGCTCGATTGGCGGCAGGGGATTTTCGATTTTCAATAATCCTTTCTGCGTTAGATTGACACCGCTATCGTTTATTCCCGTTTTCATCCGGTCGATTTTTTTCGAATACGTCGGTGAGTTCAATAATGCTTCAATGTATTCAGGCAACGCGATCTCTGAATCTACACGAATTCGGTAGACCTTATCGCAATTCAGCAGGCGTGGCCTTACATGTTTCACCAGACAACAGACACCTGCTCTCACTCGTGGACCTGCGCGGGTGATTAAAAGGTCACCTTTTTGGATTCCGGCTCCCTCGTAGACGGCGCCTCTATTTCAGTTCTGAGATTCCGCTCCTCCGGAACCGGTAGATGAAGCCTAGACCTCATCCCCGTTGCTCCCCTTTTTCACCTCTTCCGGAAAGTTTCCCCCGGTTGTCCCTTTTTTTCACTTTTTCCCTAAAGTTTCTCCCGATTGTGCCGAATAAGTTAGTCAGGAAGTATCGCAAATTACTATTACAATCGGAAGATCTGCGGCTGCGCCGGCATCCCGCAGATTCCCGCTGACGTGAAGATCCTGTTGGACATCGACCGGGTGCCTGGCTTTACTGACTTGGTAGGTCAACACTTTTCGGTAATTGGAAAATTAAGAGCAAAGAGGAGATTTTTAATCATGAACAATATGAAGTTAAGCGTAAAGCTGCTTGCGGGATTTCTCTGCGTTGCGCTGATTGCCGCTGTCATCGGCGTCGTGGGAATCTATTATGTCAAGAAGATCCAGATGGCCGACATGGCCCTCTATGAG
>JAKAFS010000047.1 GCA_021817825.1 Deltaproteobacteria bacterium
CCATCGTCAAGGGACTGCCCGCCGGTCCCGGCGCCGCTTGCGGCGTGCTGGTCTTTACGGCCGAGGACGCCGTCGCCGCGGCCCGGGCCGGGAAAGACTGTATTCTTCTTCGCGAGGAGACCAACCCCGAGGACATCGAGGGGATGCGGGCGGCCGTCGGCATCCTCACGGCCCGGGGGGGCATGACCTCCCATGCGGCGCTTGTCGCCCGCGGCTGGGGAAAATGCTGCATCGTCGGCGCCGGCAGCCTACAGGTGGATGCCACGGCCCGGACCGCCCGGATCCTTTCCACCGATACGGTCCTTGCCGAAGGCGATACGGTGACGCTGAACGGGACGCAGGGGTACGTCTACCTCGGCGCCCTGCCCATGATCGACGCCTCGGAAAACCCGCGCTTCCAGCGTTTCATGACCATGGCCGATAAGTACCGCACCATGGGGGTACGCGCCAACGCCGATACGGCGGCGGATGCCCGGGTGGCCCGCGCCTTCGGCGCCGAAGGAATCGGCTTGTTCCGAACGGAGCACATGTTCTACGGCGAAGGTTCCGATCAGCCGCTCTTCTGCCTGCGCAAGATGATCCTGAGCAAGAACGTCGAGGAGCGCAAAGCGGCGCTGGCCGAGCTCTACCCCTTCGTGAAGGCCTCGCTGAAGAGCACGATGGAGGCGATGGAAGGCTATCCGGTGACGATCCGGCTGCTCGATCCGCCCCTCCACGAGTTCGTCCCCCAATCCCCGGAAAAGCAGGCGGAACTGGCCCAGGCGCTCGGCATTCCTGTCGAGGAGGTCCAGAAGCGGGGCGAGGAACTCCATGAGTCGAACCCCATGATGGGCCACCGCGGCATCCGCCTCGGCGTCACCTATCCGGAGATCAGCGAGATGCAGATCCGGGCCATCTTCGAGTGCGCGGCGGAACTGATCAAGACCGGGAAAAGGTGCATGCCGGAGATCATGGTTCCCGTGACCTGCGATGTCGCGGAGCTCGAGTTCACCCGGAAGATCACGGAGCGGGTCCACGGCGAGGTGCTTACCCGTTTCAATCTCGCGGGGCTCGCCGGTCTCGAGTACAAGTACGGGACCATGATCGAGATCCCGCGGGCCGCCCTCCTGGCCGACCGGATGGCCGAAAGCGCGCTCTTTTTCTCCTTCGGGACCAACGACCTGACCCAGATGACCTTCGGCTTCAGCCGCGACGACATCGGGGGGTTCATGAACGAGTACCTCGACCAGAAGCTCCTGCCCGCCGATCCCTTCCAGACCCTGGACCGGGACGGCGTGGGCCAGCTCATTCGGACGGCCATCGAGAAGGGGCGCGCCACCCGCCCGGAGATCAAGCTCGGCATCTGCGGCGAGCACGGCGGCGATCCGGCCTCGGTTCAGTTCTGCTATGAGCTGGGCATGACCTACGTGAGCTGCTCGCCCTTCCGGGTGCCCATCGCCCGCCTCGCGGCGGCCCAGGCGGCCCTCAAGGCCAACGGGAAATAATAATTATCGGGAGGTAGGTACCTCTCTTTTTTCGGCTTAAGCCGGGTGGCCAATATTACCCGGCCCATGCCTCTAGTGGATTTCAGGAAAGGAGTTATCATGACCGTTCAACATACCGGACTCAACCAATGGGTCAATGAAGTTGCGGCGCTCTGCCGTCCCGCTGCCATTTACTGGTGCGACGGCAGCCAGGAAGAATACGATCGCCTGATGGCGCAGATGGTGAAAAGCGGGATGGCCATCCCTCTGGCCAAACGCCCCAACAGCGTCCTCTTCCGTTCCCAGCCCAGCGACGTGGCCCGCGTCGAAGCGCGGACTTACGTGAGCACGACGGACAAGGACGATGCCGGCCCGACGAACAACTGGGTCGCGCCCGAGGAACTCAAGGCGACGATGCAGGCACTCTATGCGGGCTGCATGCAGGGCCGCACCCTCTATGTGATCCCCTTCTCGATGGGGCCCGTCGATTCGCCGATCGCCAAGATCGGTGTCGAGATCACGGACAGCCCCTATGTGGTCTGCAATATGCATCTGATGACCCGCGTCGGCGCCAAGGTCCTCGAAAAGCTGGGCGCCGATGGAGAGTTCGTCCCCTGCCTGCATTCGATCGGTGCGCCGCTGGCGCCGGGAGAGAAGGACCCCTCCTGGCCCTGCGCTCCCATGGAAAAGAAATACATCAGCCATTTCCCCGAAGAGAACCTCATCTGGTCCTATGGCAGCGGCTATGGCGGCAACGCCCTGCTGGGCAAGAAGTGCCTCGCCCTGCGGATCGCCTCGGCCATGGCGAAACGCGAGGGGTGGATGGCCGAACATATGCTGATCCTGCGGCTCACGAATCCCGCCGGTCGGCAGTTCCATATCGCCGCGGCCTTCCCCTCGGCCTGCGGCAAGACCAACCTCGCGATGCTCAAGCCCACGATCCCGGGCTGGAAATGCGAGTGCGTCGGCGACGACATCGCCTGGATCAAGATCGGTCCCGACGGCAGGCCTTATGCGATCAATCCCGAAGCCGGCTTCTTCGGCGTGGCGCCGGGAACCTCCTATGAGTCGAATCCGTCGGCCATGGATACGGTCCGGGAACACACGATCTTCACCAACTGCGCCTTGACCGACGACGGCGACATCTGGTGGGAAGGGATGGATGGCGCCAAACCCGCCCATGCCATCGACTGGCAGGGAAAGGACTGGACCCCGGCCTCCCAGGAGCCCGCGGCCCATCCCAACTCCCGGTTTACCGCCCCGGCGCGCCAGTGTCCGGCCATCTGCCCCGACTGGGAGAAGCCCGCAGGCGTTCCGATCGACATCTTCGTTTTCGGCGGCCGCCGCGCCGGCGTGATGCCGCTGGTCCACGAAGCCACGAGTTGGGACCATGGCGTCTTCATGGGCGCCACGGCCTCTTCGGAGACCACGGCGGCCAACATCGGCGCGGTCGGCAATCTGCGGCGCGATCCCTTCGCGATGCAGCCCTTCTGCGGCTACAACATGGCCGACTATTTCGGCCATTGGCTGGAGATGGGCGACCGCTTCGGCAAACAGGCTCCGCGGATCTTCTACGTGAACTGGTTCCGTAAGAGCCCCGAGGGCAAGTGGCTCTGGCCGGGCTTCGGCGACAACAGCCGCGTCCTGAAGTGGATGTGCGAGCGGGTCGAAGGCAAGGTCGGCGCCGTCGAGACCCCGATCGGCTTCATGCCCAAAGAGGGGGACCTCGACCTTACGGGCCTGAACCTCTCGGCTGCCGATTTCAAGGAACTGCTGCGCGTCGATGCCGATGCCTGGCGGGGAGAGGTGGCCGATATCGAGAAGCACTTCTCCAACTTCGGCAAGCGGCTTCCCGAACGCCTTCGCGTGCAGCTCGAAGCCCTGAGAAAACGGCTGGGTTAAAAACCACAGCCCCAAGTTGGAGAAGCGCCGCCGAGGCTGCTGTCGGGATCCTGCGGATCTAGGAAGCAGCGGAAGCGGTATGCGGATTTGATCCTATTCGCAGGAAGTAAAAGGGGAGCCCTCGGGCTCCCCTTTTTTTATCGGACAATCCTATCCCATGCCTGCCTCGGCTCCGATCTTTCGCCCGCCAGTCGAGTTGCCGTCACCCCACGCCCACGACGGCTGCACTCCAAAAAATACGGATCAAGTAGCAGACGGTATGGGTGGAAAGGGACCGTAGCTTTACGCACCCGATACCTACCGGAAAACCTCCCATAGGTAATCAGGAATCGTTAGGTTTAGTATTTTAGAAAATCACGGAAGAGAAGTCACACCACTTATTTATTCCAGAGACGGGACATGAAAAAGAAAATCGTATTCACCCTTTTTGGGCTGCTCGCGGTCGTTGCCGCCCTCGCCGCCGTCAAGGTGTTCCAGTTCCGGGCCATGGGCGAGCAGGGCAAGAAATTCGTTCCCCCGCCGGAGACGGTGACGACCGCCGCGGTCGGATCGGTTTTGTGGGAGACGACCCTCACCGCCGTCGGTTCGCTGGTGGCCGTCCAGGGGGTCACCCTGGCCGCCGAGTTGCCGGGAAAGGTCGTGGAGATCGCCTTCCCGCCGGGAGGCACGGTGCGCAAGGGGGATCTCCTGATCCGCCAGGACACCGGCTCCGAAGAGGCCCAACTCTCGGGCGCCGTCGCCCAGACGACATTGACCCGCACGGTTCTCGACCGGAACGCGAAGATGCTGCCCGAGCGGATCATCTCGCAGGCCGACTATGACGCCTCGCTGGCCGGCCACGAACAGGCCACGTCCCAGGTCGACAACATCCGCACCGCCATCGGCAAGAAGACGATTCGCGCCCCCTTCGACGGCCGCCTCGGCATCCGGCAGGTGAATCTCGGGCAGAGCCTCCGCGAGGGCGATCCGATCGTTACCCTGCAATCCCTCGATCCCATCTTCGTCAACTTCGCCCTTCCCCAGCAGCATCTGGCACAACTGCGCTCCGGACTGCCGGTGCGGGTCACCTGCGATGCCCTGCCCGGCGTCACAGTCGAAGGAAGGATCAGTACCCTGAATCCGCTGGTGGATGCCGAAACCCGCAACATCCAGCTCCAGGCCACGGTCCATAACCGCGCCGAAAAGCTCCTGCCCGGCATGTTCGTCAACGTGGCGGTCCATCTTTCGGCACAAAAGAAGGTGCTGGTTATCCCCGCTACCGCCGTTCTCTTCGCTCCCTATGGCGACTCGGTCTTCGTCGTCGATGCCGCCAAAGAGGGGGGCAAGGCGCTTCGCCAGCAGTTCCTGCGGCTCGGTGAGAAGCGCGGCGATTTTGTGGCCGTCATCGACGGGCTGAAGGAAGGGGAGATGGTCGTCAGCACCGGCGTTTTTAAACTGCGTACCGGTCAGGCGGTGGTGATCGACAACGCGAAGGCCCTGCCCTTCAAAAAATCGCCCACACCCGGGAACAGCTGACCATGAAATTCACGGACCTCTTCATCCGCCGCCCCGTCCTGGCCCTGGTCATCAACCTGCTCATCATCGTTGCGGGCTTGCAGGCGATAAGGGCGCTCAACGTCCGCCAGTATCCGAAGAGCGAGAACGCCTCGGTGACCGTGACCACCGTATACACCGGCGCCAGTGCGGAATTGGTGCGCGGCTTCATCACCTCGCCGCTGGAGCGGGTTATCGCCGCCGCCGACGGCATCGAATACCTGGAGTCGCAGAGCACCCTGGGTCTTTCCACCATTACCGCCCGTCTCCGGCTCAACTACGATTCCACCAAGGCCCTGGCCGAGATCAGCTCCAAGGTGGACCAGGTGCGGAACGACCTTCCCCCCGAGGCGGAGGTGCCGGTCATCAACATCGAGTCCGCCGACAGCCGGTTCGCCTCGGCCTATCTGAGCTTCAACTCCGACATCCTCAAACAGAACGAGATCACCGACTTTCTGGTGCGGGTCGTCCAGCCGCGCCTCTCCGCCGTTCCGGGGGTGCAGCGGGCCGACATCCTCGGCGCCCGCACCTTCGCCATGCGTATCTGGCTGAAGCCCGACCGGATGGGCGCCCTGAACATCAGCCCCGCCCAGGTCCGCCAGGCCCTGTCGGCCAACAACTTCCTGGCCGCTCTGGGGCGGAGCAAGGGCGAATACATCCAAGTCAACCTCACGGCCGACACCAATCTCAATACCGTCGATGAGTTCCGAAAACTCGTGGTGAGTCAGCGGGGCGGGATCATCGTGCGGCTTTCCGACATCGCCGACGTGGCGCTGGGGGCCGAGGATTATGACACCGAGGTCCGTTTCACCGGTCAGACCGCGGTGTTCATGGGGATCTGGCCGCTCCCGAACGCCAATTCCCTGGACGTCATAAAAAGGGTGCGGGTGGAGATGGATGCCCTCCAACGCGATCTGCCGGCGGGCCTCCAAGGCCTCGTCGCCTACGACGCCACGGACTACATCTCCAACGCCATCCGGGAAGTGCTCAATACCCTGAGCGACACGCTCGTCATCGTCATGATCGTCATTTTTCTCTTTCTGGGCTCCTTTCGTTCGGTCCTGGTGCCCGTGGTGGCGATCCCCCTGTCGCTGATCGGCGCCGTCTTTCTGATGCAGCTCTTCGGATTCACCATCAACCTGCTCACCCTTTTGGCGATCGTTCTTTCCGTGGGGCTCGTGGTCGACGATGCGATCGTGGTGGTCGAGAATGTGGAGCGTCATTTGCGGGACGGAAAATCGCCGACCGATGCCGCTCTGATCGGGGCGCGCGAACTGGTCGGGCCGATCGTCGCCATGACCGTGACGCTCGCGACCGTCTACCTGCCGATCGGCCTACAGGGAGGGTTGACCGGATCGCTCTTTCGCGAGTTCGCCTTTACCCTGGCCGGAGCGGTGACCATCTCGGGAATCGTCGCCCTGACCCTCTCGCCGGTCATGTCGGCCAAGCTTCTCAAACCGGGCGGCGAACTGCGCGGCCTTGCCGGTCGTATCACCCGTGACTTCGAGCGGTTCAAACAGTTCTACGGTCGTCTCCTCGACGCGACCCTGGCGGCGCGTCCGGCGGTCTACACCGTCTGGTTCATCGTCGGTCTCGTGGGCCCGGTGATGTTTTTCATGTCCGCTACGGAGCTGGCGCCGACGGAGGACCAGGGGGTCATCTTCGGCATCCTCGACGCCTCCGCCAACTCCACGATCGACCAGAACAGCCGCTATGCCGCGGAGGTGAACCGGGCCTTCGTGAGCGTGCCGGAGACGCAGTTTACCTTTCAGATCACCTTTCCCAACTATGGCTTCGGCGGCATGGTCGTCAAGCCCTGGGAGCAGAGAAAGCGAACGATCTACGAGATTCTTCCTGAAGTCCAGCAGAAGCTCCAGACGATCCCCGGGATCAGGATCTTTCCCACCCTGCCGCCGGCGCTGCCCGGCGGCGGCGATTTCCCGGTCGAATTCGTCCTGGCGTCGACTGCCGAAACCTCGCAGATCCTGGAATTTGCGAAGCAGTTGCAGATGAAGGCGATGCAGAGCCAGATGTTCGCCTTTCCGCCCCTGATCGACGTGAAAATCGACCAACCCGAGTCCCGGTTCATGATCGACCGGGACAAGGCAGCCTCCCTGGGGCTCAGTCTCGGGCAGATCGCCGGCGACCTGGGGTCTCTGGTGGGCGGCAACTTCGTCAACCGTTTCGATATCTCGGGACGCTCTTACAAGGTCATCCCGCAGATCCAGCGGACCGACCGACTCAATCCCGACCAGCTTGCCAATGTCTATGTCACGGGTCCCAATGGCAAACTGATCCCCCTTTCCACCATTGCGTCCCTGAAGGAGTCGGTAGTGCCCCGCTCCCTGAACCGCTTTCAGCAGCTCAATGCCGTCAAAATCAGCGGGGTGGCAGTTCGCCCCCTCGACGAGGCGCTCCGTTTTCTCGAAGACGAGGCCGCCAAGATCCTCCCCAAGGGATACGTCATCGACTACACCGGCGAGTCCCGACAGCTGCGCGGCGAGGGGAACAAATTCCTCCCGGCCTTCAACCTGGCCGTCGTCCTGATCTTCCTGGTCCTGGCCGCTCAGTTCAACAGCTTCCGCGATCCCTTCGTCATCCTGACCGGCTCGGTGCCGCTCGCCATGTCCGGGGCGCTCCTCTTCACTTTCCTGAAGATCCCCGATCCCAACGTTCCCTTCTGGACCCATGGCTGGACCACGACGCTCAACATCTACTCGCAGGTGGGGTTGGTGACCCTGGTGGGGCTGGTCTCCAAGAACGGCATCCTGATCGTCGAATTCGCCAATCAGTTGCAGCTCCAGGGAATGTCGAAACTGGAGGCGGTGCGTCAGGCGGCGACGATCCGCCTTCGGCCGATCCTGATGGTCAGCGCCGCCACGATCGCCGGCCATTTCCCGCTCACCCTGGTGACCGGCGCCGGCGCCGCGGCCCGAAACTCGATCGGTCTGGTGCTCGTCGGCGGAATGTTCATCGGCACTTTCTTCACCCTCTTCGTCGTGCCGTCGATCTATATGCTCATCGCCCGCGACCACGGCAAGGATCGGGGGAACGCCGATGCGGTTGCGACGGAAGGTCCGTTGAAGCCGACCTTAAACCGGTCCGCCTGAAGGAGCGGGCGCGAACGCTGCGTCCCATCGATAACTTTCTTCTATTCTGCTTTCCGGCCATCCCCTTGAAGCAGTCAATGGTCTCTTTATCGAGGCGAATGGTGACCTGCGCCTTCGTCATGCGTCCAGAAGCGCCGGACGCAACCCGGCGGCCCAGGCCTTCACGGCCGGCCAGTTACGAAAATCGCCTTCCGGGGTTCCTTTGGCTTTCAAGACGGTTTTGAACAGGAAGGACAGCTTGCTGTAATCGACAGCGCCCGGGAAAATGCCGATGCCCGCCGGCTGAATCCCGGGTGTCTCTTTGCGAACCGGGTCGAGATAGGCCAGGGCTTCGGTGCGCTTTGGGGCCGTATCCTCCTGTATGATCATGCAGACCATAAAGTAGGCGGTCGGCAGGCGGACGAGGGTTTCCTGATGCTTTTTTACAAACTCGGCCGCTTCGGGAAGCCACTTGCCCATGCGAATAGCGCTGCCCACGATGACGGCCTGATAGGGAGCCAGATCTTTCACATTTTTGATCAGCCGAACGTCGACCGCAGTCTCTGCGGTGCACAGGATTTGTCCGACCGCTTCGGCCACCCCGCCGGTGGAGCCGCAGCGGCTCGCATAGGCGACCAGAATCTTGCGGTTCATCTTTCCATCTTTCCGGCAGGAAGACTCGCTGAATTCCGTCCCCGGTTGTCCCAAAGCGGTCGTGGCCCTGTCGAAACCCAGCAGCGATGCGCCGACGGCGCCGGAGGAAAGGAGCAGGAAATTCCGCCGGCTCATCCCCCTTTTTTGAGGCTCATCATTTTTCATAAGCGGCACCCCTCTATTCCCTTTTCCCGCCACGGCCAGCCGTTACCCTGCGGTCTCTATTTTACGGGCGGATCGTATTCCTTGAGCTTTTTCCGGAAGAATTCGTCTGCCGCCACGGTCTTGCCGTCCGGTAGCCTGATCAGATAGGGTTTGCCGGTTACTGAGGATTTCGAAGCGCAGAGTCTGATGAAATCGTCGGCCCTTTGGACCTGGTCCCCCGCCTGTTGCAGTTTCAGGCGCAGATGGTCGGCGGCCCTCTTGCCGTCGTAGGCAGAACCGTTTCTGATGAACTGGGCGTCTTTGAGATTTTCTACCGACGAGATGAGAAATGCGATTTTCTGGTGCTCTCGATCATTCGCCGCGCCAAAGGCCGTGGAAAGGAGGGTCAGGACGACCAATGCGACAACTCCGATGGATTTCATGGCAGCCTCGTTTAATTTCCCGTCGCAACCCGCCGTTGGGCAACAAGGCAATCTCCCCGATGACGATTGCCGCTGGCTGTTTGCAATGCAAGGTATCAAAAGAAAAATGAATGTCAACAGAAAAAAGAATCGCTTGCCGGCTCAAGGATCACTCGGGAACCCGGGCGGCAGCGGCGCAAGATTGATAAATAAAGTGGCAAGGGACAGGGTTTTGAATTAGAATACAACCACCAGACAGGCTTTCCGGCCCCCGAATGGGAATCCTTTCCTATCGGCCCCGGAAAGTGTATTTGAACCGTGAAGCGGATTTGACCGCTGCGCTGTCGGCGGATTCCAGGGGATCTCGTCAGGATGAGGGGATCGGCGCCAGGGAGGATCGGATGGAACTGAATATCGTCATCGGCGGAGAGGCGGGGCAGGGGGCCTATTCGGTCGAGCTGGAACTGACGGAAACCCTTTCCAGACTCAATGTCTATTTTTTTGCCACCAAAAACTACATGTCCCGCGTCCGCGGCGGCCACAACTTCCACATGATCCGCATCGCCGACCATCCCGTCGAGGCCCTCTCCGGAGGAAAGTGGGACATGGTCGTCGCCCTCGATGACGAGACCGAGCGCCGCCACTTGCCGAACCTCCGGGAGGGAGGGATTCACCTCACCCGGGAGATGACCCTGGAGATCGGCGTGGACGCCAAGGAGGCCTTCGGCAATGCCGCCATGGCAAACCCGGTCCTGGTCGGGGTCGTTCTCGCCGTCATCGGCACTCCATCGGAGGCCATGGCGGCCGTTGCCGAACCGGGCCATGGGGCGGCCCTCCAAAAGGGTTTTGAATTCGCCGCGCGCTGGAAGATCGCCGGCACTTTCCCCATAAAGGCCCTGGCCGGCGGCCACCGTAAGTTCGACGGAAATCAGGCCCTGGCCCTAGGCGCCATCCTGGGCGGCTGCCAGTTTATGGCCGGCTATCCCATGACCCCTGCAACTTCAATCCTCCATTACTTTGCCGAGGCGGCGCCGGGGTTCCCCATCCATTTCGAGCAGGCCGAAGACGAGATCGCGGCGATCAACATGGCCCTGGGGGCCTCCTATGCCGGGGTGCGGGCCATGACGGCCACCTCGGGCGGCGGCTTTGCCCTCATGCAGGAGGCCGTCTCCCTGGCGGGGATGACCGAAACGCCGATCGTCGTGGCCCTTGCGCAGCGTCCGGGACCGGCTACAGGCCTGCCCACCCGGACCGAGCAGGGGGACCTCGATTTTGTCCTCCACGCCGGCCACGGAGCGTTTCCCCGCCTCATCTTCGCCCCCGGGACGATCGGGGAGATGATCGCCCTTACCCGGAAGGGGTTCGCCCTGGCCGATCGGTACCAGATCCCGGTCTTTGTCCTCACGGACCAGTACTTTGCCGATTCGGTCCGGATCTGCAAAGAAGAGATCCCGCTTGCGGTGGATCGCCGGGAGGCGTCCCTGTTCGATGCCGGTTACCGGCGCTACCGATTCACCGAAGAGGGTCTCTCGCCTCTCACCTATCCCGGCCTTTCCGAGGCCCTGGTCCAGCTCGATTCCGACGAGCACGACGAGGAGGGGAAGATCACCGAGGATCGGCAGATGCGAATCCGCCAGATGGAGAAAAGGCTCGGGAAACTGGCCCTGCTCAAAAAAGAGGCGGTGCCTCCGACCTGGTACGGCGATCGAGCGGCCAAGGCCGTGGCCCTCTGCTGGGGCTCTACGCGGCTCATCGTCAAGGAGGCGGTGGAGCGGCTGGCTGCCGAAGGGGTCTCGGTCGCCGCCCTCCATTTCGGACAGGTCTGGCCCCTGACCGAGGAGATGGCGGCCCCTTACGGACTTGGGGAAAAGAAACTGATCGGCGTGGAAAACAATGCCGGCGGCCCCTTTGCCGCCCTGGTCAAGAAGGAATTGGGGCTGACTGTGGGGTCGCAGATCCTCAAATACGACGGCGACTGTTTTACCGTTGAGGAGCTCGTGCAACGCCTCCGGGCGCTCTGCTGAGGTTGCGAGGCGAGGCGGGTCAAGGCCGGAGCGCGAGATTGCGGCCCAAAACCGGCCCGCCTTTTTCAACTGCCTGCAAGGAGAAAAAATGGAAAGGAAAATCGAAACCGCCTGGTGTCCCGGCTGCGGCAACTTCGCGATCCGCGACGTCCTGGAAAAGGCGCTTCAGGAACTGCCCGTCCCGGCGCACAAGATCGTCCTCACCTCGGGGATCGGCCAGGCCGCCAAGATGCCTCACTACCTGCCGGTGAACTATTTCAACGGCCTGCACGGCCGTTCTCTGCCGCTTGCCCAGGGGATCAAGCTGGCAAGGCCGGACCTCACGGTCATCGCCTATTCGGGCGACGGCTGCATGTACGGCGAAGGTGGCAACCACTTCCTCCACGCCATCCGCCGCAGGCTCGACATCACAATCCTCGTCTCGAACAATCAGGTCTATGCCCTGACCAAGGGGCAGACCTCTCCGACCACCGATCCGGGCGTGAAAAACCCCCTGGCCCCGGAAGGAAACCAGAATCTTCCGCTCAATCCCCTGGCCCTGGCCATCACCCTGGGCGCCCCCTTCGTGGCCCGCGGTTTTGCCGGCGACAAGGACCACCTACAGGAACTCATCAAGGAGGCGATCCTCTTTCCGGGCACGGCCCTTCTGGACATCCTCCAGCCCTGCGTGAGTTTCAACAAGGTCAACACCTACCAGTGGTACCAGAAGCGGGTTTTTAAACTGGAGAAGCCTCTCACGGACCGCTACGAGGCCCTGAGAATGGCCGATACCTGGGGAGAGAAGATCCCGATCGGCGTTCTTTACCGGAACGATGCCGCCCCCTGCCGGGAGGTAAAAGAGATCTTCGGAAAACAGGCCGCGCCGGCCGATGTCGCCTGCCGGGCCGACATGACGTGCGTGATGATGCGGTAATGGGAGAAAAGGCAATGGAAAAGGAAAAAGAAGAAGAAAAGGACCTCCGGGCCGTCATCACCGTCGTCGGGATCGACCGGGTGGGGATCATCGCCCGGATCACCGGGAAACTTGCGGCGTTGTCGATCAACATCCTCGATATCTCCCAGACGATCATGGGGGATCTTTTCACCATGAGCATGATCGTCGATATGGCCAAGGGCGAAAAGCCCTTTGTCGAGGCCCGGGACGAACTGGTGGCCCTGGGACAGGAGATGGGGATGGAGATCCACGTCCAGCGCGAGGATGTCTTTCGTTACATGCACCGGATCTGAGGTTGTTGAAAAATGAAGATCCCTCCTTCCGCTGGATATTTTCCGATCCTGCTCCTCCTCGCTCCGCTGCGGGGGCAGGAGGCCTCGAAAAATCTCCAATGCGTGTTTTCGGGTCTTCTTTTCAGTAGGTGAGCTATAAGGAGTCAGAACGTGAACTATTCACCGCAAGAAATCATCGAAACGATCCGGATGGTCCAGATGGAAAACCTGGACATCCGCACGGTCACCATGGGGATCTCGCTACTGGACTGCGCCGATGCCGATCCTGACGCCCTGTGCCGCAAGATCTATGAAAAGATCATGACCCGGGCGGGCCGGCTCGTCCCGGTCTGCGAGACGATCGAAAAGGAGTTGGGCATCCCCATCGTCAACAAGCGGATTTCGGTGACCCCAATCGCCCTTGTCACCGCAGCCCATCCGGCAGAGGCCTTCGTCGCCGTTGCGGAGACCCTGGACCGCGCCGCAACCGCGGCGGGCGTCAATTTCATCGGCGGTTTTTCGGCCCTGGTCCACAAGGGGTTCACCAAAGGCGACACCGCCCTGATCGAGGCCCTGCCCGCGGCCCTCGCGACGACAAAGCGGGTCTGCGCCTCGGTGAACCTGGCGACCAGCAAGGCCGGGATCAACATGGACGCCGTGGCCCAGATGGGACGGACCATCAAGGAAATCGCCGCCCGGACGGCAAAGGACAACAGCAGCGGCTGCGCGCGCCTCGTCGTCTTCTGCAACGTTCCCGAGGACAACCCCTTCATGGCCGGCGCTTTCCACGGCATCGGCGAACCCGAGACGGTCATCAACGTCGGGGTCAGCGGTCCCGGCGTCGTCCACAGCGCCGTGGCCAAGCAGGGCGATGCCGACTTCGGGGAACTGGCCGAGGTGATCAAAAAACAGGCTTTCAAGATCACCCGGATGGGGGAATTGGTGGGGCGGATGGCCTCGGGAAGGCTGGATACCCGCTTCGGGATCGTCGATCTCTCGTTGGCCCCGACACCGGCCGTAGGCGACAGCATTGCCGCGATCCTCGAAGAGATGGGGATCGAACAATGCGGCGCGCCGGGAACCACGGCCGCTTTGGCCCTCCTGAACGATGCGGTGAAGAAGGGGGGCGCCATGGCCTCCTCCTATGTCGGCGGCCTGAGCGGGGCTTTCATCCCTGTGAGCGAAGATGCCGGCATGATCGCCGCCGTCGAAGCGGGTGCCATGTCGCTGGAAAAGCTCGAGGCCATGACCTGCGTCTGTTCCGTCGGGATCGATATGGTCGCCGTGCCGGGCGATACGCCGGCGGAGACCATTTCCGCCCTCATCGCCGACGAGATGGCGATCGGGATGGTGAACAAAAAGACCACGGCGGTTCGGATCATCCCGGCAGTGGGGAAAAAGGCCGGCGACCGGATCGAGTTCGGGGGGCTCCTCGGTACCGCCCCGGTCATGGCGATCAGCAAGCTCGATTCCTCCCGCTTCATCAGCCGGGGCGGCCAGATCCCCTCGCCCATCGCGAGCTTGACAAACTGAAAAAAAGGGGGCATATTGCCCCCAATTCCTCTACACTGTTTTCTTCCTTTTCCTCCTCGTAGCGTTCATCTTCCTGTGCGATTGTTGTCCGATCATAGGCATCTAAGAAAAGTCCTTTTCGACAAGGACGCATACCGTACGACATGTCATTCAGGGATGGGTTGGTTACCGAAATTCTACCTGTTCTGTGAGGTTGATCACAGAATAAGCGTGAAATGATTCACATATATAATCATGTCGCAGTTGACATAGCATCTCGAATGTCACTAAAAAGCAAAATCAGCAGAGCTGGTTTCGATTCAGCATTCCTAAAAACGAGGTTATCGATATTTGGGTTCCTATCATTGAAGCGGAAGTTATATTCTTTGCGATGTAAACAGGAGGAAGGTCACATGGATAAAAAAGATATGATGGCTGACGATCAGCAGGGACAAAAAAGCACGCAATCAGCGCGAGACGAGCAGGCGGCCAAGAAAAGACAAGTGAGGTTTGTCGAAGAAGGTGTGAAGACGCAATACGCAGGCATTTTCAATATCGGCTTTGGCGCCGATGCGGTTGTCTTTATGTACGGAAATCCCTCCCTTGATCCCAATGTCGTCAAGATCGAATCCAAGGTGGCCGTTTCTCTGAAGACCGCCAAGCGGATGGCCGTCATGCTGGGCAATATGATTCGCCGATACGAAAAGGAGAACGGAGCCATCGATATATCGGTGCCGAAGGCGGCTTCTGATGAGGCGCCCAAACTCCAGTAGAAAGTACCTATCTTCACCTAACTATGGTGGGCATAGCGGCATAAATGCGGCGAGCTAAACGCTGCTACCGCGCGGTTTGATAAATGTTGAACGCCGGATTGCATTTTGATCCTTGATTGGAGGCATGTACTAGACCCATGCACATCCTGATCATTCACCAGAACTTTCCCGGTCAGTTCCGTCACATGGCCAGCGCTTGGTCCGGCCTTCCCGACTGGGAGGTCGTCGGGCTCGGCCATGAAACCGCCCCGGGAATGCCGCACTGCGCTGGTTCAAATACCGACTGCGCCTCAGCCTTCATCCCCAGCCTCGAAATTTGCAATGCGGGCGTGAGCCCGACTGTCTGGCAAAAGGAGCGCCATCCCGAGGTCTACCGCGATAAGATCGCCGTCATCCATGAGGGCATCGACACGGAGCTTCTTGGCCCCGATCCGGAAGCCGCCTTCACGACTCCCAGTGGCACAATCCTCAGGGCTGGAGATCCCGTCATCACCTATGTGGCCAGAAACCTGGAACCCTACCGCGGCTTCCACAGCTTCATGCGGGCGCTCGAAGTCATCCAGCGCAGGCACAAGCGCTGCCAGGCCCTCATCGTGGGCGGCGACGAGGTGAGCTACGGCAAGCGCCCTGCCGATGCCCCTAACTGGCAGGAAAAGGTGCTGCGGGAAGTTAATCGACCCTGCCCGTACCCACTTTCTCGGCAGGGTGCCTTACGACACCTATCGCACGGTGTTGCAGGTCTCGGCAGCCCATGTCTACCTTACCTACCCCTTCGTTCTTTCCTGGTCGATGCTGGAAGCCATGGCGAGCGGTTGCCTCGTAATCGGTTCGCGGACTGCACCTGTGGAGGAAGTGCTGCGGGATGGCGAGAACGGACTTTTGGTTGATTTCTTCGATAAGGAAGCGATTGCGGACCGGGTGATCGAGGCGGTGGAGAATCCGGAGAGGTACGCAGCAATGCGTGAGCTGGCGAGAGAGGAAGTCGCCACCCAGTTCAGCAGAAAAGAAGGGCTGAGGCGGTACCGGGATCTGGTCCAACCGATCTTTAGACCTCAGTTGGTAACTGTCAAGGGAGCAAGATCAGAGGCTTGCCTCTGAATACTTCTGAAGGATTGAGGTGCTTAAAAGCGGTCCGAGTATATAAATCCCCAAGGGATGGAAAGCTGAATTGCCATCCGAGAATATAAGGAGAGGCGAATGAAAAGGATACTGACAATAATAATGATTATCTTGGCCTGTTTAGCAGGCTGTCGAGCAGCAGGTCCTAGACCGCCCATTGAGTTGCCTTTTGTTATCCATCAGGCAGGTACTTCGGTTTCGACCGAACTACGGATTTTAGAAGAGCGAGAATATCCTTTCATGCTTAAATTTATGTTCAGAGCGAACGATAAAGCAGATCATGAACGTGTCCGAAAATTGGTTGGAGAATACCAAAAAGATAGACAAGGTTATTTTATGAAACCAGGTATTCAGACTCCCTTGAAAGTAACAATAAATGTTATCGATTCGTCAGGTGAGCGGTTATTTCTAGAGAAAGAATACATGACTATGGGTATGTATTCAGGACCTGCCGCCAATTTTTACGATAGAAAAATTGATTTTATAAAACTTACGCCAGGTTTGTATCGCGTCACAGTTCAGAGTTTGAAAAGTACTCCGGAATTGATGAATACAGAAGTTATCCTGGGTATTTATTCTCGTCAACATGGAAAAATTTAAGAAAAGGAGGACATCATGGCATATTATTTGACAGTCAATATAGAAGCAGCGGGAACTCCTACAGATACTACTCCCTCAGCAGCCGGTCACATGTGGTATTCGCTTGATGATGGATCAGGCAATCCACCATCGGACTATGGATTTGGGCCTGTATCGGGTGCATCTGGGCTGAGTAGGATGATAGGACCGGGGCAGCTTTATCGTGACGATAATGGATATTACCATGGTCAGCCTAAATACTCCTCTGGCAAAATCGAAATCACCAAAGAGCAGTACGATGCAATGAAAGATTTTGGTGATCATCCTGTCGAAAACGGCTTCGACCCCAATTATGATGTTCTCGATAACAGTTGCATCGATTTTGTCTATAAAGCATTTTTCGGAGGAGACCTGACGCCGGCGAACATTCTTGTCAAACGCTCTGGAAATAATCTGGTGCTGCAAATCAAGGAGACTACCGACGCCCTGACGGTTCGCAATTATCACTCATTGGGAGATATTCATAACCCCCTGGACTACTTGGGCACCTTTTCTTCAGCTACCACTGATTGGTTTAAGTCAGGCAAAAGGAGGGGCTACGTTGATAAAATCGTTTAAACAGTCATGCCGCATTGAAAATACCCTTTGGGCAAAAAAAACGCGGGGGAGTCTCCTCTTTTCTTGCCTGTGCCTTTTTTTATTAGCAAATGTGGCTGGCTGTCAGCAAGCTCCTCAAGAAACGTCAGCTAAAGCTCCGAAAAATAGATTCACGCTTCGTGAGCCAAGGTGGTCGTTTGACAATAACAAGATCATTTTCCGACGAACAATCTCTGAACCGGGTAAAACCAACAGGATAGAAAATCTCATTTATGAGATATCAACACACAAGCTATACGAGAATGACAAGTCCTCCTATTATCCTGCCTATTCACCCGATGGCAAGATATTCTTATCAGCAAGCGCATCCAAAATAGGCGAGTGCATGAATATTTCTGTAAGGAATGCCGACGGCAGCAACAAACGGCTACTAACTAATAACCCTAAAAATACCGTCATGGAAAAAAATGGCGATGTGTTAGTCAATAACGATTTTGAGCCATCATTTTCTCCGGATGGGAAGCGAGTCATCTTCAAGCGGTCAGCCGTTATCCGCGAACGCTCTATGGGCGGCAGAAAGGCATCCAATTGGGATGTGTACGAAGTGGATCTAAAAGCAGGAGCGGAACGTAGGCTTACAAATTATAAATTTTACGAATTGTCGCAACCGTACTATCTTGCAGACGGAGAGCACTTCATCTTTTCCGGAACTGGCCCCAAAAACGACACCGGCGTTGGCCCAAAGGACTTCAAAGAATATGGGAAAATGTACCAAGAAAACCAGATATTCATCATGGATGGCAAGAACAATCTCCTCAAGCCGGCCTTCACGAATGGCTGGTACTCTACAAAGCCACAGGCTTCACGCAACAATATCATCGTGTTCCTCTCCGTGACCAACACCATGGATAGACTTCAACAAAGCCGATTCAATTATGACCTGTTCACATACAGAGAGGGCAAGATCAAGCGGCTGACCAGGATGCAATCCTATATCAGTGAACCATCGATCTCTGCCGATGGATCGCGGGTCGTATTTCTTGCAGACGAGAAGAGAAATCGCGATTGGTCCATGTGGGTTATCAATACGGACGGTACGGGGTTGAGAAAGCTAGAGCTGCCGTTCGACGAATCAAAGGGATGAAGCCCGAGAAGGAGAGGGTAATGAAGAAGATCCTTATAGTAATAATGGTTTTGTTTGCCGGTATTACAGGCTGCCGAGCAGCAGGCCCGAGACCGCCGATTGAGTTACCTTTTGCCATTCACCAGGCAGGAGCGTCGGTGTCGACTGAACTGCGGATTGTGAAGGAACAAAACTATCCTTTCATGCTTAATTTTATGTTCGAAGAGAATGATAACGCTGATCGTGAGCGTGTCCGAAAATTGATTGGATATCACGGAAAAGACAGACAGGGTCATTTTATTGAACCAGGTATTCAGATTCCCTTGAAGATAACAATAAATGTTATTGATTCGGTAGGTGAACGGTTATTTTTCGAGAAAGAAGTCTTGACTATGGGTATGCATGGTTATGGTGCCAGCCATTTTACCAGAAAAATTGATAGTATTAAACTTGTGCCAGGATTGTATCGTGTGACGGTTCAGAGTTTAAATGATGTGCCCGAGTTAGTGAATACAATTGTGAACTTAGGTGTTTATCTTCGCGAGAGTGGTAAATAATTTAGGAGGAGGACATCATGGCATATTATCTCACTGTCAATATCGAAGCGGCAGGAACTCCTACAGATACTACCCCATCATCCGCCGGGCATATGTGGTATTCCCTTGAAGATGCCTCAGGAGCGCAAGCTAACTATGGATTTGGTCCTGCCGAGGGCGCAGAAGGGGTAAAGAGGATTGTGGGACCTGGTTATGTTTCTAACAATGACGATGAATATTACAGTGATAATCCCACCTACACCTCTGGCAAGATCGAAATCACAAAAGAGCAGTATGATGCAATGATAAATTTCGGTGCTAATCCTACCGGAAATGGTTTCGATGAGTATTATGACGCCTTTGAGAACAGTTGCGTCGATTTTGTCTACAAGGCATTGGAAGTAGGTGGGTTAAATCCATTGGGGTTTCAGGGAAATCCATACCCGATGAATAATACAACAATGGTAGATATTCTCCTGAAGGGCCGCGCTTACCTCGATCTCGGAGATCGAAAAGTTCTGATAACGAGTCGTGACATTTTCACCAGCGCCAAGACCACCCCTGTTCCCCGTAGGAGCGATCCGCTGATCCTCGATCTAGATGGGGACGGCGTTGAAACCATAGCATCCAATGCCGGTGCCTACTTCGATCATGACGGGAATGGATTTTCAGAGCAGACCGGCTGGGTATCATCCGATGATGGGATGCTCGTTCTGGATCGCAATTCCGACAGCGTGATCAATGATGGCAGCGAGCTCTTCGGTGATCAGACAATATTGAAGAGTGGTAGAAAGGCGGCCAATGGTTTTGAAGCGTTGACAGAACTGGATGACAATGGCGACGGCAAGATAGACTCCAGCGATGCAGCCTATACGCAACTCCGGGTATGGCAGGATATAGACCGCAACGGGTATTCGGCGACCGACGAACTTTTCACTTTGGACGAGTTGGGCATTTCATCCATCAACACAGGCTCCTCTATTACAAATGTAACCGACGCACAGGGCAACACTCAAACCCGCACCGGAACCTATACAAGATCGGATGGCACTGTAGCGACGGTAGCCAATGTGAACCTGAAACGGGATACGATGTACACTATTGCCAATGAGTGGCTCGATGTGCCCGCGGAGATTGCGGCACTCCCTGATTTGCAGGGGTATGGAAACGTCTATGGCCTGCATCAAGCAATGGTTCGGGATACTACCGGGCAGCTTAAATCCTTGGTAGAACAGTTTACCACCGCCACAAATGTTGCAGCGCGCAATTCCCTCATGGAGCAGATCCTCTTCAAATGGACGGGCAGTGACACGACCAATCCCACGAGCCGCGGCAGCAACATCGATGCAAGAAAGCTTGCTGCCCTTGAGAAGTTCTTTGGAGAAAGCTTTGCCGGCGTCACCGGCCCGAATCCATTTACCGAGTCCGCTACGCTACTTATAGATTCATACAATGGCCTTTCGGAAATGTACTATGCGCAGTTGATGTCCCAGACCCATCTGAAGGATGTCTATGGCAAGATCAGCTATAGCTGGGACGAAACTGCACAGGCGTTAAAGAGCGACGTGAGCGCCGTCATCACGGAAATACAGACCCAGCTGGCAAATAATTACGAAGCGGGTAAACAGCTTCTTGGTGAATTCACCCGCACCATCCGCGGATACGGCTCACAGAATACCTTCGATTATCTTACCTTCCGCGAGACTTTCATCAACATGGATTCCTCCCTGGGCTGGGTGATCGATAGTGGAGGGATAAAACAGGTAAACTCTCCGGAGGGATGGCCTTGGTCTGTTACTGGAACGAACAACGCCGACGCTATTCAGGGAGTGATCACCGGCAATGGCTACCTCACCGGGAACAACGGCAACGATGTTATCTATGGTACCGATAAGGATGAGAACATCACCAATGGCACCGGAGATGCCGTCCTCGTCGGTGGAGGCGGGGCCGATGTCATCTGGGCAGGAGCAGGCAACGATATTGTCGACGGTGGTAAGGGCAACGATACGCTCTACGGCCAGGCAGGGAACGACACTTATATATTCAGGAGAGGTTATGGCCGCGATACGATCATTGAAGCTGATGCCACGGTAGGCAACAAAGACACGATCTTTTTCGGAGGAGACCTGACGCCGGCGGACATTCTCGCCAAACGCTCTGGAAATAATCTGGTGTTGCAGATCAAGGATACGATCGACGCCCTGACGGTTCGCAATTATTATCTGAACAACAGCACTCTGAACCGTGTCGAGCGGATTCAGTTCATGGACGGCACAATTTGGGATGAGGGCGAGATTGACCGGCAGCGGCAAACAGTGCCGGTAACCGTGGGCGATGACGTGATCTATGGGACGGAACAAAACGACACGCTGTCCGGAATGGAAGGCAACGACGCCATTTATGGTCTGGGCGGCAACGATTCGCTACAGGGAGACCCCGACAAAGACACCTTATGGGGCGGCCAGGGGGACGATTCTCTCGATGGGGGAAACGGCGACGATCAGCTTTGGGGCGAGAGCGGCAACGATCGGCTACAGGGCGACGATGGCAATGACATACTTTACGGAGGCACGGGAGCCGACGCGCTGACCGGCGGTACGGGTAATGATGAACTTCATGGAGACCAAGGAAACGACACCTATCTGTTCGGTCGCGGCGCCGGCCAGGATACCGTTATCGACGGGGATTCAACAGCGGGCAATCTGGATACCATCCTGCTGGATGCAGATATTGCACCGACAGACGTCATGTTGATACGTAACGGCAATCACTTGGTACTGTCGATTGAGGGCACAGCGGACACCCTGACAGTCAACAACTGGTTCTTAAATGAGTCCGCGGTGTATCAGGTGGAGAACATCCGTTTTGCCGACGGAACAGTATGGGATGTGTCAGCCATCAAGTTGATGATGCTCCAGGGGACGCCTGGTAATGAGGCGCTTATTGGTTATTCGACGGCTGATATAATTCAGGGCGTGGGAGGCAACGATACGCTGTATGGACGGGCGGGTGATGATTCCCTGGACGGCGGCACTGGTGACGATCAACTCTATGGCGAATCCGGCAATGACATACTCCTAGGTGGTGAGGGCAGTGACGGGCTCTATGGAGGTCTTGGGGATGACACGCTGGACGGCGGCGCCGGCAATGATAGGCTCAACGGATTCAGCGGTGATGAAAGTTACTGGCTACGCAACCAGTCCAATGGCAACGATACCTATCTTTTCGGCCGCGGCTCCGGCCAAGATACAATATTGGATTGGGATTTCACGGTAGGCAATACGGATACCGTTCTTTTGGCCGCCGATATCACCTCAGCCGATGTCAGCCTCGTGAGAATTTATGACGACCTTGTATTATTACTGAACGGAACGAGTGATTCGTTAATAGTATCTCATTGGTTCAACGGTGATGCTGGCACATATCAAGTGGAGCGCATCCAGTTTGCCGACGGCACTGCATGGGGTACCGCTGATATTAAGCAAATGGTGCTCCAGGGAACATCCGGAGATGATGTGATCACAGGTTACGAAACTTCAGACGTTTTTCAGGGCATGGCAGGAAATGATTATCTGTATGGCCGTGCCGGCGATGATACACTGGAGGGCGGCGCCGGCAATGATCATCTTTACGGTGAAACCGGCAATGACGTGCTGCAGGGTGAGGAAGGAAACGACATCCTCTATGGATGGCAAGGGGATGATATCCTGAATGGTGGTGCCGGTAACGATACCCTGTATGGCGGTTTTGGTGCGTCAGACCACTATGTCATCGGCACGAATGGCAACGATACTTATCTCTTCGGCCGGGGATCAGGACTGGATACGATAATGGATTGGGATGAGACCCTCGGTAACATGGATACGATTCTCCTTGATGCTGAAATTAACGCGGCTGATGTAACGCTGTCGCGCAGTCAAAGCGATCTGGTGGTTTCGTTGATTGGAACTGAAGACAGGTTAACCGTAGGTCGCTGGTTTGATGGAGGCGAGGGAGAGTGGCAGGTGGAGAATATCAGGTTTGCTGACGGTACAATGTGGGATGTGCAGACCATCAAGCAGATGTTCCTTCAAGGGACACCGGGTGATGACATTATTTATGGTTATTCGTCAGCGGATACGATCCAGGGATTTGCCGGAAATGATGTGATTTATGGGAATGCTGGGAACGATAACCTTTTCGGCAACGAAGGAAGCGACTTTCTGTATGGGGGCCAAGGAGACGATTCGCTCAACGGCGGCGCCGGCAATGACTTGCTAGGTGGAGGTTCGGGATATTATGAGTGGTCAAATGAAAGTAATGGCAACGATACCTACCTTTTTGGCCGTGGTTCAGGCCAGGATATAATATTCGATAGGGATCCATCATCCGGAAATCAGGATACGATCCTGCTGGATGCTGAGATAACACCGGCCGACGTCAAGCTGAAAAGGCAGGGCGATAGCCTTGTGCTTGCTTTGAGCGGATCGGAAGATACGCTGACTGTGGAACGGTTCTTTGAAGAGACCGGTCAATATCGGGTGGAGCTAATCCGGTTTGCTGATGACACGATCTGGGACGTCCCGACAATCAAAGAGTTGGTTCTACAGGGGACATCGGGGGATGATGTTATCACGGGTTATGCTACGGCGGATATACTGCTCGGATTGGAAGGCAACGACCGCTTGTATGGCCGCGAAGGAAATGACCTGATCGACGGCGGTAGCGGCGATGACAGTATATACGGCGAATCCGGCAGTAACACACTTTCAGGCGGTGATGGCAACGATGCGCTTCACGGGGGCCAGGAAGATGATGCTCTCGACGGCGGCAGCGGTGATGATAGCCTTTATGGCAGTGACGGAAGTGATGCACTTTCCGGTGGTTCTGGCAACGATATGCTTTACGGAGATGCCGGAAATGATACCTATCTCTTTGGCCGAGGCTCCGGCCAGGATACAATCAGCGATTGGGATTCCACACCTGGGAATCTTGACACTATTCTTCTGTCGTCTGACATCAATCCTATAGATGTCGTTTTGAGACGTAATAATGATGATCTGCTTCTGACTATCAGCGGTGCGAGCGACACAGTGAAGGTGGTCGACTGGTTCAAAAATGAAATCGGCAATACGCAAGTTGAACGAATCCAATTTGCCGACGGAACCATCTGGGGTGCAGATTATATAAAACAGGCAGTTGTTCAGGGTACACCGGAAAACGACTATCTGGTTGGGTACAGTACTGTAGATGTTCTCGATGGCGGAGCGGGCAATGACATTCTGATCGGCAAGGCAGGGAACGATACGTATATCTTTGGCCGCAGCTACGGGCAGGATACCATAATCGACACGGACAATACGCAGGGGAATGTTGATGTCGTTGTCCTGACGGCGGACATCTCCCCCGCTGACGTTACCTTGAAAAGGTATAGCAATGACCTCTATCTCCTGATCAACGGTACATCGGACAAGTTAAAGATTACCGACTGGTTTTCAAGCGAAAGCAGCAAAGTGGAGGAAATCCGTTTTGCTGATGGGACCATATGGGACAGCGCCTTCATGCAGCAGATCGTTGCAACACCCACAGATACTGATGATTATCTCATGGGGACGCCGGATAGCGACACCATCGATGGCGGCGGTGGTAACGACGAGATTTACGGCGTAGAAGGAAACGACGTCCTTTATGGAGGAGCGGGAGGAGACATTATTTTCGGCGGTATGGAGAATGATGCAATCTTCGGTGACGACGGAGACGACAATCTTTATGGAGAAGACGGAGACGACACCCTATATGGCGGCGAAGGAAATGACTATATAGGAGGCGATTATGATAACGATGTCATGTTTGGCGGAAGTGGTAACGATTATTTTTGGGACATATATGGTGACAATCTCTTCGATGGCGGAAGTGGAGATGATTATATCAGCGCCGCAGCCGACGACGACTGGCAATTAGGTAATAATACCTTTGTTATCAATAGAGGCGACGGGTTCGATTTTGTACGAGTAGACGCGACCACTGATCATGCCTATACCGACACTGTTCTCTTCGGTGAAGGCATTGCCCCCGAAGATCTTGTCGTTCAGATCAACTGGGGCAGTAATGGCGGTGGGTATGGCAACCCTATGCTTGCCATCGGTATCGGCAATGAAGAGGGTTTGGTTATTGAGGGTATACCGCAGAGCGATGGTGGCGGTCCTATGGTGATGATGGCGACAGAAGGGGTAACATTCGGAGAAGGTCAACCGGGACTGACCGACCTGGATACAAGGCGCTTCGTTTTTGCCGACGGGCGGGAAATGACGCTAGAGGATATTCTGGCCTTGGCGCAGCCCGGCATCACTGTTGGGGAACAGTATGGCACGGCCGATAATGACCAGATCCGGGGTAGTATCGCTGAGGATAGCATTTATACGGGTGAAGGAAACGATATTATCGACGGCGGACTCCGGGATGATACGATTTACGGTGATATCGGCAATGATATTATTGCTGGAGGTAAGGGCAACGATTTTCTCGAGGGAGCTTCAGGAAGTGATGTTTATGTTTACAACCGCGGTGACGGATATGACATGATAGCACCCCGGCCCGGCGGATACTGGGGAGACATCGATACTATATCCTTTGGTGCGGATATCCTGCCGGACAATGTCTCCGCATTCATCAATAAAGAAGGAAGCGTATATTCGTCAGCCGCGGATCTATGCCTTGTGATCGGTAATGGCGAGGGCAGGATCGACATCCCGTGGTTTGAACGTTACTATAACTGGTCTTCCGGCACTTACGAATATCGTGATGGTTTAAATTATGGGATATCGCGCGTTCAGTTTATTGACGCCGCTGGAAGCACACGTGTGTTTGATTTATCAGGAGTCGTGCAGACGCTTAAGAGCTCGCTGTTTGCAGCAGATATCAGCAATCCAATATCGCTCTTCACAAGTGCGACCAGTAGTTTTGAACTGACGGGTATGGTCGATCCGGCAGGTGGAGACAACGCCGTTGCCTATGCGCAGACTGGTGACCTCTTCGCCGTGCCGACGTATTATACAGGTGGTACCGGTGATGACATCATCGTTGGCGATGAAGGAGATGATATCATAGAGGCCGGTGATGGTCATAATATCGTGAATGCTGGTGATGGAAACAACGAGATCTATGCCGGTTCCGGCGATGATCAGATCATGGCGGGCAATGGAGATGACTACGTTGAAGCTGGTACAGGGAACAATATTATCGATGTCGGTAACGGGAACAATGAGGTCTATGCTGATAGCGGAAGTGACGTTATCACCTCTGGAAGTGGCAATGACTGGATCGATGCAGGTGGCGGCAACAATACCATCAATACTGGCGCAGGAGATGATGTCATTATCGTAGGACCAGGGATGGATGCCATCTATGCAGGAGAGGGCAGTGACACTTTGTTTTCTGGAGGTGGAAACGATACACTGATCGGCGGCTCCGGAAATGATACATATCAATTCAATGTCGGCGATGGTGTATTGACCGTCGACGACCTGAGCGACGCTTCCGGGGGAAACCGTATCGTTTTTGGCAGTGGTATCAACCCGGAAGACTTGTCTCTAAGCACCGAAGACGGCGTTCTCGTTATCAGTATCAATGAAAATGGTGACAGCATCCATTTGACCGGCTTTGTCCCGGACGATGCAGGCGGTTCACATGCGGTGGACATTTTTGAATTTGCCGACGGACAATCACTGGCATACAGTCAATTGATTGCCCGAGGTTTCGATGAAAGGGGAACATATGGCGCTGAGATTATCACAGGCACCAGTATCTCGGATCGTATATCTGCGTTAGGAGGAGATGACGTAATAATCGGCGGTGCCGGCAATGATCTTCTGGATGGTGGCAGCGGAAGCGACACCTATCTGTTCAATCTCGGTGACGGCGTGGATACGATCAGAGACAAAGCCGATGCCGAAGCCGGCAATGTCGTCAGATTCGGAGCAGGAATAACGGTATCCGATCTGCAACTGTTCTATGAGGGGAGTGCGCTGGTTATAAGGGTTGGACAGGGTGGTGACGCCTTGACGCTGGAAGGTTTCAATCCTGACGATGCCTATGGCAGTCATGCCATAGAAGCTTTCGAATTTGCTGACGGAACATCTCTGAGTTACAATGAATTGATCGACCTAGGATTTGGTATCAGCGGAACCAGCGGAGATGATACGCTTGTCGGTACCAACGCCAATGATACTTTCCGCAGCGGCTCCGGCAATGATGTTCTTTCCGGGGGAGCAGGCGACGATACATATCAGTTTCTTAAGAGCGCAGGTATCGATACAATTCAGGACGATGCTGCCGGGCAGGTGAATACATTGGTCTTCGGCCCCGGTGTCTCCCTTTCGGATATCCGCCTGAGCCACGATCCCTCTTCTCAAATGCTTATTATCTCAACCGGCAACGGTGGTGGTTCCGTGCGTCTGACGAACTTTGATGCCGTCGATCCTTATGGAGCGCATGCCGTTGAATACTTCCAGTTTGCCGATGGACAAGTACTTACCTACGGGCAGTTGATCGATCGCGGATTCGATATCATCGGTTCGGACATTGAGGACACTTTATCCGGCACCGCAGCCATTGACAGGATCATTGGCGGCAATGGCAATGACACGCTGATCGGTGGCGCAGGCAATGATCTCCTCACAGGAGGAGACGGGGATGATACGTATCTGTTCAATCTTGGTGATGGAGTGGATGTCATTAATGATACGGCATCCCCATCATTCGGTAACACTCTCGTTTTCGGCGAAGGAATCTTGCCGGAGGACATGTGGCGAAACATTTCCTTCCGGGATGGGCAATTGATCATCCGCGTAGGTGCAAATGGCGATGAGGTACATCTGACAGGTTTCGACCCGAATGACGCCGCAGCAGGACAGCATGCCGTGGAAACGTTTCGATTTTCAGATGGGACGGTCATGAACTATCAGCAGTTGATACAAAACACATTCATTATCCAGGGTAGTACGGATGACGATCTCCTTACAGGAAGCAATATTACTGATCGCCTCTATGGATATGAAGGCTTTGACAGGCTGGTAGCAGGTTCCGGCAATGATGCCCTGACTGGCGGCACTGGAAATGACGAACTGGTCGGCGATAGCGGTGATGATACCTATGTATTCAATATCGGCGATGGCGTTGATACGATCCAGGATATGTCAACATCCGTTGAGAATAACCGGATACAGTTCGGCGCGGGAATAACTAGTAATGACCTTACTTTAGTAAGGAACGGCAACGTATTGACCATCGAAGTGGGCGGCAATGGTGATGCGATTAACCTGCTCAATTTTGACCCTGATGGTGTATCTGGGTCGCTTGTTACCGGAATATTGGAGTTTTCTGACGGCAGCCAGGTGCAACTTGCGCAGCTTTTAGGCCTGCCGACGGAAAGTGATGATCTCATCAGCACCGGCTCAGGCGACGATATTGTTAACGCTTTGGGTGGTGCTGACATTGTCAGCACTGATGGCGGTAATGACGCGATAGACGGCGGTAGCGGGGACGATGTGCTATATGCAGGGGAGGGAAGCGATTATCTGAGAGGTGCTTCCGGCGACGATCTTCTGGACGGCGGTAGCGGGGCAGACTCAATGCTTGGTGGTAATGGCAATGATATCTATCTCGTCGATAACGCGGGTGACCTGGTGTCGGAAAATGTCGATGAGGGCAAGGACACAGTGATCAGCTCCATATCTTATGCACTTCCCGATAATGTGGAAAATCTTGCCCTGTCGGCTGATGCA
>JAKAFS010000048.1 GCA_021817825.1 Deltaproteobacteria bacterium
AATGAGGAATGATAAGGAGAGCAAAATGATGTACGGTCTGAATATCCCGAAAAGTGGCGCGCTGGATTTCGTCTCCCTGGGTGCCCTGGTCCACCGCCTCGATCCCGGCGTCGTTCCCTTTCGGAAGGCGACGACCTGTGCGATCCACGTGAGCGGCGGCGAGTTCAACTGCGCGGCAAACCTGGCCGACTGCTTCGGCCTCAAGACCGCCATCGTCAGCGCCATGGCCGATTACCCCATCGGCGAGCTCATCGCCGAGCGGGTGCGGGCCATGGGAGTTAGGCCCTTCTACAAGCACTTTGCCCACAACGGGGTGAACGGCCCCAACATGGCGACGGTCTTTTCCGATCGCGGCTTTGGGGTACGGCCGCCCGTGGTCTTCTACAACCGGGCGAACGAGGCGGCGGCCCAGCTCCATCCCGGCGACTTCGACTGGGAAGCGATCTTTACCGGCGGCGTCCGCTGGTTCCACAGCGGCGGGATCTTCGCGTCCCTTTCGGAAAGCACGGGACCGCTCATCAGCGAGGGGATGAAGGCGGCCAAGGCAGCCGGCGCCGTCACTTCCTTCGACCTGAACTATCGCGCCAAGCTCTGGAGCCTCTGGGGCGGCGAGGCCCAGGCGCAGGCCATCCTGGAGCGCATCTGCGAGCAGGTGGATGTCCTGGTGGGCAACGAAGAGGATCTGCAGCTGGGCTTAGGCATCCCGGGCCCCGCGGTCGCGGCGGCCTCGAAGCTCGACCCCAGCGCCTTTTTCGGGATGATCGAGAAGGTGACCCGGAAATTCCCGCAGATCAAGGTCGTCGCCACCACGCTCCGGGAGGTGCACTCGACAAACCGCCATTCCTGGGGCGCCGTGGCCTGGATCGACGGCCGGACCTTTGCCTCGCCGCTTAGCGACCTCGACGTCTTTGACCGCGTCGGCGGCGGCGACGGCTTTGCCTCGGGCCTCTTCTACGGCCTGCTTACGGGCGCGTCGGAACAGGAGGCGGTCAATTTAGGTTGGGCTCACGGGGCCTTGCTCACCACCTATCCGGGCGATACGACGATGGCAACGCTCGACCAGGTGCGCGCCTTTGCCCAGGGCGGCTCGGCCCGCATCCAGCGCTGAAAGGCCGGGGCCCTGATGTCCATCTACTTTACGTTACTCCTGGCACTCTTTATCGATACCGGTTTCAAGACCGGCCGCGTGATCATCACCCTCTATGCGTTGAAGCTGGGAGCGCAGCCCTTTACCGTCGGCGCCATGGCGGCGGCGTTTTTTCTGCTGCCCACCTTGCTTTCCTGGCGTGTCGGCCGGTTTTCCGATCGCTTCGGCTCCCGCTGGCTAATCATCGTCGGCGCCGCAGCCGGGGCGTTGGGGATGTCGGCGCCCTACGTGGCTCCCGGGCTTCCCGCCCTCTTTGTCACATCCGTGCTGTACGGCTTACTGACCGCCCTGACCGCTCCCCCCCTGCAAAACCTTGTGGGACTTCAGAGCGGGCCGCAGGACAGTGTCAGGAATTTCAGCAATCTCAGCTTGATTTTCTCTTTCGCCAGCCTTACCGGCCCGCTAATAGCCGGATTCATGCTGGATTACGCAGGTCCCGGTGTGACCTGTCTGAGCATGGTGCTGCTGACGCTGGTTCCGGCCGCGATGCTCCTTGTCTGGGGAGGTCGCCTGCCCAGGGGGACTGGCATCGCAAAGCCTCCGGGAAGCGTCCGCCTGTTGCTTTCCGAATCCGGACTCTGGCGGGTCCTGGCCACCAGCAGCCTGGTGATCACGGGCGTCGATCTGTTCCAGGTCTACATGCCGATCTACGGGCACGGCATCGGACTGTCCGCTTCGGCGATCGGGTTCGTTTTGGCGATCTACGCCCTGGCGGCCTTCGTCGTCCGGGTTTTCCTGCCCTCTTTAGTCAAGCGGCTCACCGCGGAAAGGGCACTGGCCTACTCTTTTCTGATCGGAGCGACGGGCTTCCTGCTGGTACCCTTTTTCAAAGGGATCTGGATTCTCTGTCTGGTATCTTTCTTTTTCGGAATCGGCATGGGCTGCGGTCAGCCGATCACCCTGATGATGACCTTCAGCACCTCCACCCAGGGACGTTCCGGCGAGGCGATGGGACTGCGGCTGACCGTCAACCATCTCACACGGGTAATCGGTCAGGTCTTGTTCGGATCGATCGCTTCGGCCTGCGGAGTGTTCTCCGTTTTCTGGGTCAATGCGTTTATGCTGGCCTCCGGATGGGCGATCAGCTGGCGCCGTGCCGCTGATCGGCGTCGTCACGGGGGCTCCTAAGCCGTCCAGATGACGCCCCTTCCGCCCAGGCAGCCCGAGTGGGAGGCCCCGGTCTCGACAGGCAAGAGGGCTTTCCCGCATCTTTTAAATAGAAAAAACCAATTTATTATCCATTAGATGCGAACGATAGACGCCAACTGACCTATAGAATAAACGTATGGGACCTGAGATACAAATGATTTGACAACAAAACCTTTATTGACGATCATGCGACCGGTTCAGAGAATCTCGGCATTGTTGGTCATTTTGGCAGAAGTCCTTGACCTGTTCAGCAAAATCCGGAGGCAGCACATAGAGAGATCGCCATTTTTCATCGGTCTCAAGGCATGCACAGGAGACTTTTCCGGTCGGTCGGAATCATCGCCGCCGGGCAGACAACAAGAGGGAGGATTCTTGAAACACGGCGATCGAATTGCGGCAATCTTCTTTTTGGTGCTTTCCCTGTTCGTCTGCGGCCACGCGGTCCAGATCGGCATCGGCAGCCTTCAGGAGCCCGGTCCGGGTCTCCTGGTCTTCGGGGCCGGCGCGGGAATAGGGCTTCTGGCCCTCTGGCTTCTGATCCACTCGCTGATCTCGAAACAGAGTCGCTGCGACGGCGCCGCGGAAGGAAGTCCTCTCGGCAAGGGACGTTTCCTGCTGCTTTGCCTTTCGCTCTTTCTCTTTGCCCTGGCAGCCCCCCGGCTGGGTTTTCTAATCTCCACCTTCCTTTTCGCCACCTTCCTTTTTCGCCTCGTGCAACCGGAACCCTGGTGGCGTTCACTGCTGACTGCGGCGCTGATCACGGCCGGCGACTATCTCTTGTTTGTCCTCTGGCTGGGACTCAGCCTGCCGCAAGGCATCCTTCCCTGGTAAGCAGGGAGGACGAAAGGAGGGCGATTCGACCTATCATAAGGAAGCGGAAAACGTTCCGGCGTTATCCCTATTCAGGTATCAGAGGAACCGACAAATGAACCCAGAATTCAAGGAGGATACCATGAGAACCAAAGGGCAGGGTGATCGTTTCAAAAGGATGTTGCTGGTCGGTTGCGCCATGACCGCCATTGTTGCCGTAGCGGCCGTCACGACCGCCGGCGCTCAGGACGCCTTTCCTTCCAAGCAGGTCGAAATCGTCGTCCCCTTCGCGCCGGGCGGGAGCCTCGATATCGGGACGCGGCTCTTTGCGGAAACTTTCGCCAAGGAGTTGAAGGTCCCGGTGGTCATCAAGAACATGGCGGGCGCAGGCGGCCTCACCGGCGCCACGGCCTTCTTCAACACCAAACCCGACGGCTACACCATCCTGGCAGCCTCGCCGGCGGCGATCATCTCCAACGTCATGCTGTCGAAGAACCCCTCCTTCGATCCCCGGAAGGATTTCCTCCCCGTGGGGTATCTCGGCGCCTCCCCGATCTCGATGGTCGTTGGCAAGAACTCGCCTTTCAAGACCTTCAACGACTTTCTCCAATACGCCAAGGCGAATCCCGGCAAACTCCAGGGCGGGGTTTCGAGCCTGGGCGGCGAGACGCACATCATGTTCATGTCGATCCTGAAAGATACGAAGATCCAGTCGAAGCTGATCCCCTACACCAAATCGGCCGACCTGTCGATGGCCCTTCTGGGGGGACATCTGGACTGGAAGACCTCGTCGCTCGTTTCCAACATGCCCTATATCAAGTCGGGCGACATGCGGCCCCTGGTCCTGACGAGCAAGTGGCAGGACCTGCCGAACGTCCCGACCGGACCGGAGATCGGCCTGCCCAGCGCCTCCGTCGATGTGTGGCTCGGGTATTTCGTCCACGCCAAGACTCCCAAACCCGTCTATGACAAGCTCGTCGCGGCCATGAAGAACACCTTCAAAGACGCCGGGATGAAGGATAAGTTATTCAAGGCCGGCTGGGCCGCCTCCTACAAGGACCCGCAGGAGTTCGGCAAAATCGTGAGCAAGAACTGGGATATCTTTGACGATATCCTCCGGGAAACGGGCATGATGGAGAAAAAGTAACGTGACAAGCTTCGAAAACTTTTTCACGGGATTGCTGGTCGCCGTACAGCCGGTCAATCTCTTCTACTGCTTCATCGGCTGCCTGGCAGGAACGCTGGTCGGGGTCCTGCCGGGCATCGGGCCCACGGCGGCGGTGGCCCTGCTGCTGCCCGCGACCTTTCACATGGATCCGATCGCGGCGATCATCATGCTCAGCGGCATCGCCTACGGCAGCGCCTACGGAGGCTCCACCACCTCCATTCTCGTCAATGTGCCGGGCGAGGCCTGCTCCGTCGTGACCTGCCTGGACGGCTACCAGATGGCCAAGAAAGGGCGCGCGGGACCCGCCCTGGGCATTGCGGCCTTCGGATCCTTCATCGCCGGGACCCTGGCGATCGTGGGCGTGATGCTCCTGGCCCCCACGCTGGCCAGAGCCGCTCTGGCCTTCGGTTCGCCGGAATACTTTTCGCTGATGCTGATGTCGATGATGGTCGTCACCTACCTGGTGAAGGGGTCCATCCCCAAGGCCCTGATCATGGTAGCCCTGGGGCTGCTGCTCGGGACCGTCGGCATGGATCCGATGACGGGACGGGACCGGTTCGTCTTCGACCTGCCGCAACTCAAAGACGGGATCGGGATGATTCCCATTGCCATCGGGATGTTCGGCGTGACCGAAATCCTGGAAACCATCGGCGCCACGCTGAAGAAGGAGGTCTTCGCCGAGAAGGTCCGCGGCTACTGGCCCGACCGCCGGGACTGGAAGGCTTCCGCAGGCCCCCTGACCCGGGGCACCCTGCTGGGATTCCTGCTCGGCATCTTTCCCGGCCTTTCACCCATGATCCCGACCTTTTTGAGCTACGGCATCGAGCAGCGCCTGTCCAAGCATCCCGAGAAATTCGGGACAGGCGTCATCGAGGGAGTGGCCGCCCCCGAAGCGTGCAACAATGCGGCGGCGACGGCGGGATACGTGCCCCTGCTTTCTCTGGGCATCCCTTCCAACGCCTTCAATGCAGTCCTCCTCGGGGCGCTGATGATCCACGGGCTCCAGCCGGGACCGATGCTGATCAACAGCAATCCGACCTTCTTCTGGGGGGTCCTGGCCAGCATGTACCTGGGAAACATCATGCTGCTGGTCCTGAACCTGCCGCTGATCCCGCTCTGGGTCAAGGTCCTGAAGATCCCTTACAACCTGCTGGCGATCATGATCCTCAT
The DNA here is from genome assembly GCA_021817825.1 of Deltaproteobacteria bacterium. Classification (GTDB taxonomy): domain Bacteria; phylum Desulfobacterota; class Syntrophia; order Syntrophales; family UBA5619; genus JAKAFS01. The sequence continues at coordinate 5,445 of JAKAFS010000048.1, forward strand.
CTTCTGCTTTCTCGGGGCCTACAGCATCAACGGCAACGTGTTCGATGTGATCATCACCTTCGCTTTCGGGATCTTCGGCTATCTTCTCAAGCGCTTCGGCTTCGAGCGCCCGCCGCTGATCCTGGCTTTCGTCCTCGGTCCGCTGGTCGAGACGGCCTTTCGGCAGTCATTGATCAGTTCCAGCGGCAGCTTCATGATCTTCGTGACCCGGCCTTTGTCGGCCGTTTTTCTGCTCATCGCGGCGGGCGTCCTGGCCTCGGCCTGCTTCAGAAAAAGGACCCTCGTCGAAAAGCTCGATCAGGATTAGGGGCGCCCCGCCTGCGGGCGCAAAGATTGTCAGTGAGGAATTGAACCAGATGCAGAACCAGGAAAAGAAAAGAATCACCGAATCCCTGTCCGCCTTTGTCGCCGAGAGCGCGCCCGAGGCCATTCCTGAAAAAGCGCTTCACGAAGCAAAGCGATCCCTGCTGGATACTCTAGGCGCGGCGCTGGCCGGCTCCCGCCACCGGGCCGTCACGATCCTCCAGGAGGTCCTCGTCCCGGAAGGCAAGGGCGAGACCCGCGTCATCGGCCGGGGAATCCACGCCGATCTTTACCACGCCACGCTGCTCAACGGCTATATGGGCCATGTCTACGACTTCGACGACACCCATGTCCAGGCGCTCCTCCATCCCAGCGTTCCGGTCTGGATGCCCATTTTGGCCCTGTCCGGCAGGAAACCGGTGTCGGGCAGGCAGGCGCTTGCGGCCTTTGTCCTGGGATACGAGGTCGAGGCTCGGCTCGGGATGGCCTTGGCGCCCCTGCTCGTCGATCGGCAGTGGCACGTGACGGGGATGGTCGGCGGCATCGGCGCCGCGGCGGCCGTCGGAAAACTGCTGGGACTTTCCGCCGAGCGGCAGGCCCAGGCCTTCGGCATCGCGGCCACTTACGGCAGCGGGCTTTTGGACATGGCGGGGTCCATGTCCAAGGGGTTGCATCCGGGCAAGGCCGCCCAGTCGGGTCTTTTCGCCGCCCTCGCGGTCGAAAAGGGGCTAACGAGCTCCAAGGACGTCTTCGGTTCCAACCGGGGGTTCTTCCATGTCAACGCCGGGCGGACCGATTTTGAGGAGATCGTCCTGACGGGGCTGGGAGAAGGGGGATTCGAACTCTATCGGAACAGCTACAAGCCCTATCCCTGCGGTTTTCTGGGCCATGCCGCCATCGACGCGGCGATTGCCCTGCGCAACGCCTCGTCCCTGGCGCCGGCCGAGGAGGTGGAAGAGATCCGGATCGAGGTCCATCCGCTGGTGCTCGACGCCATGGGCAATCGGACCCCCAAGACGGGGCTGGAAGGAAAATTCAGCGTCTACCACTGCGTCGCTTCGGGATTCATCGACGGGACCTGCGGCCTTTCGCACTACACCGACGAAAAGGTCAAAGACGCCCGGATCGCCGCCCTGCGGGAAAAGATCGCGGCATCCGTCAACCCCTCCTTCGGCCGGACGGAAGCCAAGGCGGTTCTGGTCCTGAAGAACGGGGACCGGCACGAGACCCATGTGCCCCATGCCAGCGGGACCGAGGGGAATCCCATGGCCGATGCCCAGCTCGAGACCAAGTTTCTCCTGAACGCCTCGGCCATCATCGGCGAAGCCAAGAGCCGGGAATTGGCCAAAAGGATCTGGGAGATCGAGACCTGTTCCGACATCGGCCAAATCGTCGGGATGCTGTGAAAGGAGAGTGGCGATCGTGTCTGCAACACAGCCGTGGAACGAAGAATCGGAAGTCATTGTCGTAGGCTACGGGGGGGCCGGGGCCTGCACCGCCATCGCCGCCCATGACGCCGGGGCCAGGGTGCTGATCCTGGAGAAGCAGCCTGCCGACACCCCCACCCGGACCCGCCACACCCCCAGCACCCGTCTGAGCGGCGGCGGCTGGTTCTGGCCGGAAAACCGGCAGGACGTGCTGACCTACCTGGAAGCGCTCACCACGGCCGCGAGCGAGCCTTTGACCGACGAGCGGAAGGAGCAGCTCTCGGTCTTTGCCGATCTTCTGGTCGGCAACATGGACTGGATGGACCGGATCGGCTTTCCCGTCTCGGGGGAAGAGAGCGTCAGCGCGCTCTGGAAAGACCTGCCCGGCGCCAAGGTCGTGGGCGGCAGGGTCTACCGGGCCGAGTATCCGGAGCTGCCGGGCTCGTCCTGCTGCTGCAATGTCTCGGCCCCGGCGGTGGAAAAGTTCAAACGGGGTCCGGCCTTCTTCAAGCACATCAGCGAAGCGGTCGAGAAAAGAGGCATCCCGGTCCTCTGGGAAACGCCGGCCGTCCGCCTCATCACCGAACAGGGGGAAGTCCGCGGCGTCGTGGCAAACCGTGCGGGCAAAGAGATCCGGATCAAGGCGCGCCGGGCCGTGGTCCTCACCTGCGGCGGTTTCGAATACAACGACTGGATGAAGGAAAACTACCTGCGCACCTACCCCGTCTATTTTACCGGGAATCCCGCCAACACCGGCGACGGCGTGAATATGGCCCTGGAAGCAGGGGCGGCCCTCTGGCATATGAACAAGGCCTCCTGGCGGACGGTCCTGAAGTTTCCCGAGCTGCCCTGCGCCTTCTCCACCCAGCACCACACCTCTTCCGTCTTTGTGGACAAGCGGGGCAAACGGTTTTCCTCCGAGCGCTACAAGGGGCACTCCTTCGGCTATGAGCTGACCAATTTCGACTGCTCGGTCAACTGCTACCCCAAGGTCCCCTGCTACTGGATCTTCGACGAGACGCGCCGGCTGCACTCGCCGCTGGTGCTCGAGGCCGGGGCCTGCAACCCCCCGGGCGGCGTCATGGGGGACATCTTCTATCTCTGGAGCCAGGACAACCAGGCAGAAATCGACCGGGGCTGGATCATGAAGGCGGACACCCTCGAAGAACTGGGCGCGAAGATTCTCGCCGATCCGGACAACCAGGGCCTGATGAACCCCGCGGTGCTGGCGGCCACGGTCCGGCAGTACAACGGATACTGCGAAACAGGCGAGGACCTCGATTTCCACAAGGACAAAAACTCGCTCCAGCCTCTTGCAAAACCGCCCTACTATGCGGTCAAGCTCTGGCCCGGCGGACCCAACACCCAGGGCGGACCCAAGCGCAACACCAAAGGACAGATCGTCCATCCCGACAATAGCCCGATCCCCCGGCTCTATTCGGCCGGCGAACTGGGCTCCTTCTACGGCATGCTCTATCCGGTGGGCGGCGGCAACCTGGCCGAATGCATCGCCTTCGGACGCATCTCCGGCGCCAACGCCGCAGCGGAAAAGCTCTGGGACTAGAATAGCGGCCGAAGACAGGCTGGGACGGCGGCCGCCCGGGCCGCCCTGCCCTAGGCCGTAAGCAGAGAGACGACGCGGGAAAGATCCTGTTCCGCCTCCAGCTGCCCCACCCGCTCCAGCAGCTGTTCCGCCTTTTTTTCGGAAATCGCGACTGTGGCCAGGCGACGGAATTTTTCTTCCACCTCGGCAGTCGTCAGGGGGCGCAGGGAAGGGACGGTCTCGGCAAAGCGCTCGCCGGACCGGAGCTGAACCGTGACCCGGGCGCCGCGCGGCTTGGTCCTTTGCCATTCCGCTTCGATGGCCTCATCGACCTCGATATCAATCCGCCGGCTCAGGTCGCTGATCGCAGGGTCAGTGAGGCTCTCGGCCGTGTACTCCTGGAATCCGGCCCCTCCCTTGACCAGAAAAAGCGCCAGGCTGAAGTTGGCGCTGAACTGGGCGCTGGTGAGGTCCGCAGGCTCCCGGATCTGACCTGCCACCTCGCAGGCGTGGCGGCTGACGCCGGCTCGGATCTTCGCCACCTCGGCGGGGCTAAAGCGATGGCGCTTCACCAGCCGGTCCAGGGCCTCGGTCATGGGCTGAATGTAGCCGTCCTGGGCATAGAGCTTGTAGTGGACCTTGAGGATCTGCCACTCCGACCCCAGCCCCGCGGTCAGCGCCGAAAGGTCCGGTTCGTCGCTGAAGGTGCGGCAGAAGCCCTTCTTCCCCTCCAGCATCGTCTCCGGGCCGGTCAGCCCCTCTTCGGCCAGTAGGGCCGACCGGATGCCGTTGGCGGCGGCCATCCCTCCGAAAATCCGTTTGAGACTGCCGCGTCCCGTGGCCGGGGCTTCATTGAGACCGGCCGAATGGCCGGCGGCGATGCTGAGGGCGTGGAGCATCGCCTCTTCCCCGAACTGGAGAAGCTTGCCCGCGGCCGCCGCGGCGCCAAAGGGGCCGGCGATCCCGGTGGGATGATGACTCTTGCGATTCCCGAGCGAGACGACCGACCGGGCGATCCGGGTCGCGATCTCGAACCCGATGACGGTCGCCAGCAGGCACTCCCGTCCCGTGCTCCGCTGCCTTTCTCCCATGGCCAGGACCGTGGGAATCATCACGCAGCCCCCTTTGAGTCCCGTCTCGGCATGGTTGTCGTCCATCTCGAAGCCGTGGCCGAAGGTGCCGTTGGCGAAGGCCGCGTGGCCGGCCGAGGTCCGCAGGCCGTAGTTCAAGACGGTGCTTTCGGGCCTGCCCCCCTGCCCCTGCACATAGCGGTAGATCGAGCCGCTCCAGGGGAGCGTGCTGCCGGCCAGTTGCACCCCCCAGCCATGGAGGGTGATCTCCCGGGCCTTCTCGATCGCCGCGGCGGGCAGATCGGCATACTGGAGTTCAGCGGCAAAGCGGGCCAATGTTCTTGTCATTCCCACGGGAGTTCCTCATTCTTGCGACGGTTTTCAGGAGCATGAACAGGAGAACCGGGGCGGTCTGCGATTCTCGTCATCGACCGCCCCGGTTCCCGCCCTTCTCAGAGGCGCTTGCGCAGCAGTTCGGTCATGGTGCGGATGTCCTTGACCTGATCGAGATTGTCGACCAGGGCCATGAGCTTCTTCGCCCCGGCCTCGCCGATCACCGGATCGGCAAACTGCCGGTATTTCTTCTCCAACGCCGGCCGGGAAAGCACCCGGGGAGCCTGGCCGTCGGGGACCTCGACCGTCTCCTTCACGACGCGGCCGTTTGCGAAGCGGATCGCGACGGTCGCCCCCTGCCCCTTGGGGTCCTTGGCCACGAGTTCATCGCCGACCTTGACCGTGACCTTCTGGGCCAGCGCCAGGACCTCGCGGTCCTTCCAGCGGTTCTTGTGAAACTGGGTGACGGTGACTTCGCCGTCGAGCAAAGCCATGGCCACGCAGATGGGCAGGCTGTGGTCGGCCGTCTCGCGCGTCGCCGGGGTGTACTTCTCCTTGTCGGCCACACCGCGCTTGATCGTCGCCGGATAGGTCTCGACCACAATCTCCTGGATGTCGCCGCTCTGCCCCTTGATTTGAGGGGCGAGGTTCACCGCCGCCTCGGTCGAAGTCTGCAAAGAGCCCTGGAGCGGGAAGCGCTTGAGGCCGACCTTGACGAGTTGGTAGCTCTTGGGATCGAGATCGACGGTCACGCTCGCCTGCTTCGGCTGGATGTTGGCGGTGAGCCATTCGATGGCAAAGGTGGGTCCGGTGAACCCTCCGGCCGCGAGCCGGGTGTCGAAGATGCTGTCCATGGCCGTCCGGGCCGGGGCCAGCGCCTTCATCATGCTGATCGTGCCGCTGTTCATGGCGAGCGACGTGAGCTGATGGGCGCCGGAGATCCCCACGGCATGGGCCATCTGCTCGGGGGTCAGCCGCCAAGCCTTGCCGGCGGCAAGGGGAATCGCATAGGCGCCGTGGCTCAGGGCGTGAAAGCCGCGGGCGGCCCAGGAAAAGGCGTTGTTGAGCCGCATGTCCACCTCGTAGGCGACGACCATCGCCTCGATCAGGTCCCGGCCGCTGCGCCGCGCCTCTTCACAACAGGCCAGCGCCGCCGGAATGACCTCGCTGGGGTGCGACGGATCGTAGCCGTAGTAGGTGTCGTTGAGATCGAGATCGCGGATCAGGGTGCCGTTGACCAGGGCGGCCCCTTCGGCGGCGATCTGCCGCTTGCTGCCGATGATGGTCGTCTTGCCTCCGGAGCCGAAAGCCTTGCGGAAGGTCTTTTCGGCGATCGTCGCCGTCTCGGTGCCCACGGCGCCGAAGCCGCAGGCCAGGGTGTCGAGCAGCAGCCGTTTGCAGGCGGCCACGACATCGGCCGGCAGATCGTGATAGCGCACATTGGCCGCATACTCGGCCAGCAGTTTCTCCAGATTGACCTTCGGTTTTTCCGGCGCCTTGGCCGCCGGTTCCCCGGCTGCGGCCAGGGCTACCCCCCGGCCCTCGCCGAGATTGACAAAAAGCGTCGTCGCCGCGGCCAAACCCGTGGTGACCAGGAACTTCCGCCGATCCATGAGTGGACCGTTTGCTTCACCGATCCGAGAGTTTTCCCGTTCCGCTGTTTTCTTCATTCGAGTTTCTCCTTTCAGTGGTTGACCTGTGATGGTGGGGCCGATGGGACAAGACTTTTCCGGTCGCGAGTATAGGCAAATCGTTCCGGCCTGTCAATCGGTTTAGGGCCGCAATATCGAAGACATGCAACATTGCAAAAGCCGTCATGACCATTGGCGGAAGCGTTTCGGGAGAACCTGATTTCTGTGGACGGCAAAGATCGCTCCCCGGCCCTCCATTGGGAGCAAGATTTTCTTGACACTCCGGACCGCGTTTCCTATGCTTCCCTATCTCAAACACAACAGAGGAGCACGCCATGATGAACCTTGGAACACCGCTGAAGCCGGGCGCCACCAAACTGCTTTTATTGGGATCGGGAGAATTGGGCAAGGAGGTCGCCATCGAGGCGCAGCGCCTGGGCGTGGAAGTCATCGCCGTGGACCGCTATCCCCATGCCCCGGCCATGCAGGTGGCCCACAGGAGCCACGTCATCAGCATGCTGGACCGGGAAGCCCTGCGGCAGGTGATCGCGGCGGAACAGCCCGACCTGATCGTGCCGGAGATCGAGGCCATCGATACGGAACTCCTGCTGGAGCTGGAGCAGGGGGGACAACGGGTAATTCCCACGGCCCGGGCCACGAGGCTCACCATGAACCGCGAAGGGATCCGGCGGCTGGCGGCCGAAGAGCTGGGGTTGCCCACGGCGCGCTACGCCTTCGCCAAGACCCGGGAAGCGCTGATTGCCGGCACGGCGGCCATCGGCTTTCCCTGCGTCGTGAAACCGATCATGAGTTCCTCGGGCAAAGGGCAAAGCCTGTTAAAGACCGCCGAAGACGTGGACGGCGCCTGGCGCTATGCCAGGGAAGGGGCCCGGGGCGCCTCCGATGCGGTCATCATCGAGGAGTTCATCCACTTTGATTACGAAATTACCCTCTTGACCGTCCGCCACGCCGGAGGCACCTCCTTCTGCCCGCCCATCGGCCATGTGCAGATCAAGGGGGATTATCACGAATCCTGGCAGCCGATGGCCATGTCGGCGGCGGCCCTCGCCGAATCCCGCCGCCAGGCCAAGGCGATCACCGACGCCCTGGGCGGTTACGGCATCTTCGGGGTGGAATTGTTCATCCAGGGCGACAAGGTCCTGTTCAGCGAGGTTTCGCCCCGTCCCCACGACACCGGCATGGTGACCATGATCTCCCAGAACCTGAGCCAGTTCGAACTCCATGTCCGCGCCGTCCTCGGTCTGCCGGTGCCCGAGATCCTCAATCTGTCCCCCGCGGCGAGCCATGTGATCAAGGCGGAAGCGGCCTGGGACAATGTGCACTTCGCGGAGGTGGACACGGCCCTACAGGTTCCCACCGCCAAACTGCGGCTCTTCGGCAAGCCGGACACCCGGCCCGGCCGGCGCATGGGGGTGGCCCTGACCCTGGGGGCGGACACCGACGCGGCCCGCAAGCGCGCCGAAACCAGCGCCCACAGCATCCAGGTGGTTCCCCAGGACCAGGGCTGAAGACCGGCCGGCGCCCCAACATTGCCTTGACAGCGCCGCTGCCTTTCCCGTATCTTCTAAATACGCAGACAGGGGTTATGTTCAATCTCATTCAAGGAGGACCGTGCTGTGGCAGTCATCACCATATTCAGACAGGCGGGAGACGGAGGCCGTTATATCGCCGAAAAGGTGGCGCAGGCGCTGGGCTATAACCTTTTCGACTACGGAACGGCGGGGAGAATCCTCGTGCAGGAAGGCTTCGCAACGGCTCCCAAGGTCTTCAAATCGGCAACCGATTTCTGGGATCGCTTCACCAGGGTAGGGCCGGAGAGAGACGAAGTCCACGTCATGTTCCGCTCACTTATCCTGGCCACGGCGCGTAATGGAAACGTCGTCATGCTGGGACGGGGCTGCTTCGCCCCCTTGCAGGGCCTCTCCGATGTGCTCAACGTGCGGCTCAAGGCGCCGATTCCCTTTAGGATCAACCGTCTCAAGGAAACCCGGCGCCTGACCACCGAGGAGGCGGCCGCCCACGTGGCCAAGACGGACGCGCTGGTGGCCGATTTTGCCAGGGATTCCCACGGGCTTTCGCCGGACGACATCAACTATTTCGATCTCGTGATCAACACCGACAAGGTGCCTCTGGATGCGGCCGCCCGCATCCTCGTCGATGCTGCCGGCGCACTGTCGGGGAACCGGAGCGAGAAACCTTCCACCGCGACGCTTGAGGTGGATCCGGTCATGGCCAAGGACGTCGCCGACGAGTTCGAGCGGATCGCGCACCTGCGCGCAGAGACGAAGCGGTAACGTCGATCGCAAGCAGGGTCTTTTTCGGCCCCGACCCGATGGTGAAGAGCGGCTGGGAATGCCCTGTTCGATCCGGGCCGGCAAGATCGCTTCGCAGACAACAAAAAACCGGGAGAATCGCCGATTCTCCCGGTTTTTTTCTGTGTCAAAGCCCGTGTACTTCCCGCCCGTATACTTCCTGAATGCTCAGTGGATATTGGCCCCCGTCTTGGGCGGTTTGTCGAAGCCCAGGAGGGTCAGCCCTTCTTCGGTATCGGTGGCCAGGAGCATCCCCCGCGATTCGACGCCCATGAGTTTCGCGGGCTTGAGGTTCGCGACGACGACGATCTGCTTTCCCACCATCTCCTCGGGCGTGTAATCCTTGCCCATCCCCGCCACGACCGTCCGCTCGCCGTCGATCTCGACGCTGAGCTTCAGGAGCTTGCTCGATTTGGGAACCCGCTCGGCGGCAAGGACCTTCGCCACCCGGAGGTCGATCTTCTGGAAGTCCTCGTAGGCGATCTCCGGCTTGATGGCCGGGACCTCCGCCTTGGCAGCCACGGCGGCGGCGGCAGGCTTGTCCTCCTCCTTTTTCACCTCCACGCGGGGGAAGAGGGTTTCCCCTTTCGTAAGGGCGCTTCCGGCCGGCAGGCCTCCCCAGGCGCGGAGGGTCTCGAAGGTCTGGCCCGCCGGATCGGCAATCCCCAACTGGGCGAGGATCTTCGCCGCCGATCCGGGCATGAAGGGGGTGATCAGGACCGCCGTCACCCGCAGGGCCTCCAGGAGGTGGTAGAGGATCGTCGCCAGCCGTTCCTTATTTGCCGGATCCTTGGCCAGGACCCAGGGCTCCTTTTCGACGATGGTCTTGTTCGTCACGTTGATGAACTCCCAGATCGCGATCAGGGCCTTGTGAAGCGCCAGGGTCGTAAAGCAGGACTCGACCTCGGCCAGGGCCCGGGCGGCCGCCTCAGGCAGGGCCTGCTCCGCGAAGGCCGCGGCATCGGGCGTGGGCACGCGGCCGTCGCCGTACTTGATCGCCATCTGCATGGTCCGGCTGACCAGGTTCCCCAGGTCGTTGGCGAGATCCGAGTTGATCCGCTGTACGAAGGCCTCCTCGGAGAAGCTCGAATCGAGGCCGAAGACCATGTCCCTAAGCAGGAAGTAGCGGAAGGGATCGAGGCCGTACTTGTCCTTGAGATCGAGGGGCTTGACCACATTCCCCAGGCTCTTGGACATCTTGCTCTGATCGACATTCCAGTAGCCGTGGACGTTCAGGTGTTGATAGGGCTCGATCCCGGCGGCTTTCAGCATCGTGGGCCAGTAGATCCCGTGGGGCTTGAGGATGTCCTTGGCGATCAGGTGCTGGGCCACGGGCCAGAAGGTTCCGAAGTTCTCGCCCTCGGGGTAGCCGACACCGGTCAGGTAGTTGATCAGGGCGTCGAACCAGACGTAGGTGACGTAGTTCTCGTCGAAGGGGAGGTCGATCCCCCAGGTGAGGCGGCTCTTGGGGCGGGAGATGCAGAGGTCTTCCAGGGGTTCCCGCAAAAAGGCCAAAGCCTCGTTTTTGTACCGTTCCGGCCGGATGAAGTCGGGGTGGGTCTCAATATGATTGATGAGCCACTCCTGGTATTTCCCCATCCGGAAGAAGTAGTTGCTCTCCTTGCGGTGTTCGGGCACCGTCTCGTGCTGGGGGCATTTGCCGTCCAGGAGCTCCTTTTCCATGTAGAAGCGCTCGCAGCCGACGCAATAGAACCCTTCGTATTCGCCGAAATAGATGTCGCCGCTGTCATAGACCTTCTGGAGGATGCCCCGGACCGTGGCCACGTGGTCGGCATCGGTGGTCCGGATGAAGCGGTCGTTGGTGACCGCAAGCTCCGGCCAGAGGGAACGGAACTGGGCGCTGATCCCATCGGCGTATTCCTTGGGGGTGACGCCCCCCTTCTTGGCCGCTTCGGCGATCTTGTCGCCGTGCTCGTCGGTCCCGGTGAGGAAGAAGGTCTTGTCGCCCCGCAGGCGGTGGTAGCGGGCCAGCACATCGGCGACGATGGTCGTATAGGCATGGCCGATATGGGGCGAGGCATTGACGTAATAGATCGGGGTGGTGATGTAAAAAATACGGTCCTTCATTTTCTGCTGCCTTTCTGAGATCCCGCAGGGCCGCGGCCGCGAGACGGGGCTTCGCCGGCGCCGCTGGGGGTATTGTCCGCACCGCCGGCACAGGCCGGGCTGCGGCCGCAGTCCGTCACGCGCTGGACGTCCTTGGTCTTGAAGGTCGCCTCTTTCCCGGCCTCCAGATAGACGACGACTTCTCCCTGGAGGGCGTTCTGGCGGATCACCTTGCCCCTGCCCTCGGGGGTCTGGACCAGCTTTCCGCACTTCGGCATATCCTTTTTCATCTCCGCGTAGCCGTCGTATTCAAAGCCCAGGCAGCACATGAGCCGCCCGCAGAGGCCGGAGATCTTCTCGGGGTTCAGGGACATGTTCTGTTCCTTGGCCATCTTGACCGAAACCCGATCCAGATTGTGCAGGAGGGTGGCGCAGCAAACCTCCCGGCCGCAGACGCCGAGTCCTTTGATGATCCGGGCCTCCTGCCGGGCGCCGATCTGCCGGAGTTCGATGCGGGTGCGGAATTTTTGCACCAGGTCCTTCACCAGCTCGCGGAAGTCGACCCGGGTCTCGGCCGTAAAATAAAAGACCATCTTGGATTTGTCGAAAAGGCATTCCACCTCGATCGTCTTCATGGGCAACTGTCGCTCGGCGATCCGCCGGGCGCAGTACTGCAGCGCCTCCCGCTCCTGGACGCGGTTCTTCTCGCAGGTCCGCAGATCGTCGTCGGTGGCCGCGCGGATCACATTTTTGAGATTGCCGGCCAGTTGCTCTTCGGTCACCGCATGGACCTCGGTCACCACCGAGCCGATCGCCGGTCCGTTCTCCGTATTGACCAAGACGAAATCATCGAGCTCCAACTTGAGATCGGCCGCGTGAAAACTGTAGATCTTTCCTTCCTTTTTGAACTTGACACCGACGATATTCTTCAAGGTTTCTCACCCCTGTCGCTTATTTTTTTCATGCGAGCTTAACGACCATGGTCTCTAAAGTCAACGTCTTATTGGCGTTTTGCTCAATGGCGCCGATGGCCCCTTCGACGGCGGCGATATTGGACAAGAGCAGACGGCCCGTCAGACGGCCCGCGAGGGTCCTTGGGACCTCCTCCCGATCGCGGAAGATCAGCCGTTTTGCCTCTCCCGTCTCCCGAAAGACCAGGGCGTCCCGGTAGCAGGTTCTCAGGATCTGGAGGCGCTCCAGGATCTCCTCCCGCTCTTCGCCCAGACGGCCGGCGAAGGAGAGGCGCCGGAGCAGATCGGCCGGATCGTCGGTCGCCAGGTATTCCAGAATCCCGTTTCGCTGGGCCAGGGTGTCCTCCTGGTTCATCTCCAGCGCCTTGCCGATGCTCCCGCCCGACGAAGCAGCCAGAATCGCCGCCTTCTCGGCGGGAATCGCTTCCTTTTCTACGAGATACCGCGCCACCTCCTCTTGCGGCAGGGGGGCGAAACGCAGATGCTGGCAACGCGAAAGGATCGTCATGGGAAGGGCATGGGGCCGGGAAGTGGTCAAAAGGAGGATGTTCCCCGCCGCCGGCTCCTCCAGCGTCTTTAGGAGGGCATTGGCTGCGGCCGCGTTCATCCGGTCCGCCGCCTCGATGAGAAAGACCCGCCGCCCTCCCTCGCCGGGGCGAAACTTCATCTGTTCCTGAAGCGCCTTGACGGCTCCGATCTTGATGAACTGGCCTTCGGCAGTAATCGTGATGATATCGGGGTGCCTTTTCCGGACCACTTTGCGGCACGAGAGGCAGACGCCGCAGGGCGGGTTCGTCTCCCGGCAGTTCAATGCCCCGGCGAACCGGATTGCCGTTGTCCGCTTGCCGATCCCCTCCATCCCGTAAAAGAGATAGGCGTGGGCGATGCGCTCGTTTGCCAGCGCGCTCTTTAAGATCCCGATGGGCTTTTCGTGGCCGTAGATCTCTTGGAAGGTCATGACATCCTCCGTCTTCCCGGCGACCGGGCAACGGTGCTTAAAAAAGACATTCCAGCTGGTCGCGGACCTCGCCCCGCACCGTATCGAGGTCCCCGGCGGCCGCAATGATCCGGAAGCGGTCCGGTTCCGCAGCCGCAAGGGTCAGATATCCCTTCCGGATCCGTTCGTGAAAGGCGCGCTCCTCCTGCTCGAACCGGTCTTCCGCCGCCTCGGGCCGCAGGCCGGTAACCCTTCTTTTTGCTCTCGCCAGCCCGATCTCGGGGGAAAGATCGAACAGGAGCGTCCGGTCCGGCACCAGGGAAAGGGAGGAAAAGGCATTGAGACTCTTGACGAATTTGGCATCGAGCCCCCGTCCGAAACCCTGATAGGCGAAGGTCGCATCGGCAAAACGGTCGCAGAGGACCCACTGATTCGCGGCCAGTGCCGGGAGGATGGTCTCCCGGACATGCTGGGCCCGGGCCGCGGCAAAGAGCAGCAGTTCCGCCTCGGCGCCGATCGTCCAGGCGCCCCGGTTCAACAGGATCTCCCGGATCTTCTGTCCCAGCGGCGTCCCGCCGGGCTCGGCGGTGGCCAGGACCGGAATGCCGCGCTCCCGGAGCCACTCGGCCGCAAGCCGGATCTGGGTCGTCTTCCCCGATCCCTCGCCGCCCTCAAAGGTTACAAATTTCGCCACCTGATCGCCTTTCATCGCCATAGATCCGAAGCCTATTTCATCAAGGCTCAAAGCATGTACCCCAAGCCCCCACCCCACGGGATCCGATGCCGATTTTCATAGGGACGATTGGGAGATTTTTTCGGGGTCCCCTGTGTGCGCAGCGTAGCGCCCGCCGGGAAAACTGTCTGAGCGCATAGCGCGAGTTTTTTCCCGGCAGCGGAGCGAGCAACTACAGGGTCGAAAAAAGATCCTGAGTCCCGGTGAAAACTGGCGTCGGATCCCCATTCCCCCAAGATCCATCCTGAGTCCCGTTAAAAATCAGCCCGAGACGCTTCCCCTTTACCATAAAACACAGGGGAAAGCCGCGGTCCTTTTCCGGTGCGGCTTCCCCCTTTTTCTTTCTGCGCTGGCGATGATGCGAAACTACTTCTCTTCGCCGGGTGCGATCGCTTCCACCGGGCACTGCTCCGCGCAGGCGCCGCAGTCGGTGCAGAGCTTGGGATCGATGACGTACTTGTCCTCTCCCTCGCTGATCGCCTCTACCGGACATTCATCTTCACAGGAACCGCAGGCAATGCATTCGTCGCTAATTACATAAGCCATGTTCTTAATCTCCCTTTCCATTCTATTGATTGGTCTTTAAGACCGGTCCATCCGAACCGGTTGTTTCTCAAGCGGAAACCACGGATTGAACCCCGGGGACCTCTTGTTTCAGGAACTTTTCTATCCCGTTTTTGAGCGTCATCTGGGCCATGGGACAACCATGACAGGCCCCGACCAGCTTTACCTTGACCACCCCGTCTTCACTGATATCGACCAGTTCCACATCCCCGCCGTCCGCCTGGAGATTGGGCCTGATCTTGTCGATCGCCTTTTGCACCAGTTCTTTCATACCGCACCTTCCTTACCGCTAATGAGGCATATGATCGATCATATCCCCGATGACCCCTTCGGCCAGCCCGGCGAGGTCCGGTTTGATGAGCAGGTAGTCGCTCACCCGCTGGTGACCCGCCGTCCAGAGGACTTTCCCCGTCTTGGCCTGGACCAGCGTGACACTCAAGGCGACCTTGCCCACCGTTTTGTCGTTTTCCGTCGTATAATTCCAGTAATCGACGCGAACCAGGACCAACGCCTCCGTATCGGTCAAAAGTCCGATCCGGCTGCTCAGTTCGGCGTCCGAAAAGCTCACCTTGTCGAGCTTCCCGAGATACCCCGTGACGGCCTGCCGCAACTCCGCATCGGTCTCCAGGCGGCGGCCGATCTCCACGCCTCCGACGACGCCTGCAAACCAGCGTTTTTTCTCCAGCGTTTCGGCAAAAAGGCGGTCGATATCGCCTTTTGCGTCGGGAAAGGTCTTGGCATCGGCAGGCAGGACCACGATCCGTCGGGGGTGAAAACCTTTGGCCTCCGGCGCGACCTCGGAATAACGGAGGCCTCCGCAGCCGAGCACACTCAGGAACAGGACCGCGAGGAAGGCTCTTCCCCATGCTTTCGTCATCAACGGCACCTCCGGTTCAGGTGGTCATGCCTCGGACCGCTATCCACCACACCAGGGCGCTGGCCCCGGCAATCAGATAACTGCTTTCCAGAAGACCTTCGAGGACCACCCCGGAAAACCCGGACCTTCTATCATAAAGTTTGAAACAAATCCATATATAAAATACCGCTGTCAACAGGGCAAAACCGACCGAAGTCGACCAACCGCATGGAAAAGCGGCCATCAGCAGAACGAACAGGAGGCCGGAGATCGCCTGGAGGAGGAGAAAGGTTTTTCTCTCGCCGATCAACACGGGAAGGGTCTCCCGTCCGATCAGGCGGTCGCTCTGGATATCGAGGATATCCGACAGGGCCGAACGGATGAAGACAATGCCGGCGGTAAAGACAAAAGCCACCGTGAAACCGGCTACGGGCAGAGGTCCCGCCTCGATCCGCGGCAGAAAGGCCGTGACCGCTCCCCAGGCAATGGCGGTGACGATGTTTTTCGAACCGGGGATGTCCTTCAGACTCTGAAACCGCCAGCCCCGGGGCAGGAGGGACGCGTTGTAGAGAAGCCCCAAAAGGGAGAGGACGAAGAGCAAAGCGAAGGGGGCGAGCCCGGCTGCGAGGGAGGCGCTGAGCGCCAGGACCATGGAAACGATGGCCAGGGTCACGTAGAGCTTCTCATGGAGAAGGTAGGATTCCTCCCGGAAGGAACTGATGCTGCTCGCCCGGCGGTTGATGAACCGGTTGAGGACATGCATGGCAAAGACATAGAGAGACGCCGTCAGGATGTGAAGGAGATTGACCGGCAGCCCCTGGAGGAGGATGGCGGCCAGGGAAAGGCAGCCCGCGCCGGCGGCGGAATAGAGATCGGTGCGGACCGCAAAGACCCAGACCTTGAAAAGCTGCCGGAGCAGTTCCTCTTTCCTGCCGCGCCGGGCCGTCAGGTGGTCCACCACCCGGTCGATGATCCAGTTGGGGGTCGAAGCCCCGGCCGAGACGCCGATCCGGCGGTAGGGCTCGATATCGATGGCGTCCAGTTCCTCGTCCGTTTCGATGTGGAAGGTCGGCCGTCCCTGAAGATCGGCCAATTCCGCCAGCCTCCGGGTGTTGGCGCTGTTTCGCCCGCCGACGACGAAAACGGCGTCCGTCTCGGCGGCCAGCGCTTTGATCTCTCTTTGGCGCTGCTCCGTCGAGTCGCAGATCGTGTCGAAGACCACCGCTGCGGGGAAGCGGTCCCGGATGCGCCGGCAGATGTCGGCGTATTCCTCCATGCTCTGGGTCGTCTGGGCGACGACACAGACCTTCTGAAGTTCGGGAAGGCCGGCCACCTCTTCGGGCGATCCCAGGACGATGCCCGCCTCGCCGGCAAAGCCGAGCAGGCCGTTCACCTCCGGGTGCTCCCGATCCCCGGCGATCAGGATCGTGCAGCCCGCGGCCGCGTGTTTGCGGATGATGGCCTGGACGCGCCCCACCCGGGGACAGGTCGCGTCGATGATCCGGAGCCCCTTTTCTCTGATCTTCCTTCTTTCGGCAGGAGAAACGCCGTGGGCACGGATGATCATGGCGGCGCCGGCGGGGGGACTGTCGATCTCATCGAGGCTTCCGATCGGAACGACGCCCCGTTTTCTGAGCAGTTCGATCGTCTGGGGGTTGTGGATCAAAGGTCCGTAGGTATAGATGGTCCCATGGCCCTTCTGGCGGGCCAGGTCGAGGACGATGTCCACGGCCCGCTTGACCCCCATGCAAAACCCGGCGGTCTTCGCCAGCTTGATGCCCATTTTGGTTCTCCCCTATTCGTCGGCTCCGTCTTGCGGCGGTTTCCGAAGACAGATGAAAAACTCCCGGTTTCCCGCCGGCCCCGTGAGCGGGGATTCACAGGTCCCGAGGACCAAAAGCCCGAGCTCCCGGCAGAACGCCGTAAGAAAGGCCAGAATCCGCCGGTGGACCTCGGGGTCCCGGACGACGCCGTGGTCGCCGATCTCGCCCTTTTGGGCCTCGAACTGCGGTTTGACGAGGGCCACGATGAGGGCGCCGGCCCCGATCAACCCCAGCACCGGCGGGATGACCCGTGTCAGCGAAATGAACGAGGCGTCGATCACGGCCAGGTCGATCGCCTCCGTGAGGGCCGCGCCGTCGAAATGGCGGATGTTCGTCCGTTCGATGCAGACGACCCGCGGATCTTCGCGCAGCTTCCAGGCGAGCTGGCCGTACCCGACATCGACGGCATAGACCTTGGCCGCCCCGGCCTGAAGGAGGCAATCGGTGAAACCGCCGGTAGAGGCCCCCACATCGAGGGCCGCAAGACCCGCGACGTCGAGGGCGAAGGCGTCCAGGGCGCCCCGCAGCTTGAGGCCGCCCCGGCTCACATAGGGGATCGTCTCGTCCCGGAACCGGATTTCCGCATCGGCGGGAACGGGAACGCCCGCCTTGTCCGCCGGTCGGTCGCCGACGAGAATCGTCCCCGAGAGGACCAGCGCCTGGGCCTGCGCCCGGCTGACCGCCAACCCCCGCTCGACCAGGAGGTCATCGAGACGGACTTTGGGGATCTTGACCGCTTTAACCACAGGAATTCCCCCTACACCGGCGCTGCCTTGCCCAGCATCTCCCGCGCCGCCGCGGCGATCCCTTCGGCATCGATTCCCGAGAGACGCCGGAGCTCTTTCTGGGTGCCCTGGGGGGTAAAGGCATCCGGGATGCCGAGCCGCCGTACCGCGACGCCGGTCAACCCTTTTTGGGCCAGCAGTTCGAGAACGGCGCTTCCGAAACCGCCCATCAGGGCATTCTCCTCGACGGTGAGGATCCGTTGCGAATCGGAGGCGACGCGGCAAAGGAGTTCCTCATCGAGGGGCTTCACGAACCGGGCGTTCACGACCCGGACCGGGATGCCCTCGGCCGAAAGCTTTTCGGCGGCCTCCAGGGAGGGATGCACGCAGGCGCCGATGGCGACGATGGCAAGCCCGGCATCCGGGGGGTCCCGGAGGATCTCGCCCTTTCCGATGGGCAGCCGTTCGGGCGCCTCGTCCATGGGCACGCCGACCCCCGTTCCCCGATGATAACGCAGGGACACGGGGCTGCCGCAGGTGACGGCGGTCTTCAGCATGTGCCGGAGCTCGTTTTCATCCTTCGGCGCCATGACGATCAGGTTCGGGATGATCCGGAGGAATCCGAAGTCGAAAAGGCCGTGGTGGGTGGGGCCGTCGGCGCCCACGAAACCGCCCCGGTCCAGCGCCAGCACCACCGGCAGTTTCTGTAGGCAGACATCGTGAATGATCTGGTCGTAGGCCCGCTGCATGAAGGTCGAGTAGATCGCCACGACGGGGAGTATCCCCTGGGTGGCGAGACCCGCCGCGAAGGTCACGCCGTGCTGCTCGGCCATCCCCACGTCGAAAAAGCGGCTCGGGAATGCCTCGGCGAAAGGGTCGAGCCCCGTCCCCTCGGACATGGCCGCCGTGATCGCCACGATCCGCGGATCCTCCTTGGCCAGCCGGATGAGCGTCCGTCCGAAGACCTCCGTGTAGGAGGGGGGCGTCGGCGGCTTGCCGCTGCCCGAAACGGCCTCCCCGGTCTCGATGTCGAAGGGAGGAATGCCGTGGAATCGGGAGGGGTCGTCTTCGGCATGCTTGTACCCCTTGCCCTTCTGGGTCACCACGTGGACCAGAATCGGCCCCGAGAGCGTTCGGACGTTTTCCAGGTTCTTGATGAGGTGATCGAGACGATGCCCCTCCAGGGGGCCGACATAGGTGAACCCCAACTCCTCGAAGATCGCCCCGGGGGTGAAGAAGGTCTTGAGCGACTCCTCCAGCTGGCGGGAAAATTTCAGCATCTGCGCGCCGACGCCGGGGACCGATTTGAGGAAGGCCTTCACCTGGGCCCGGATCCGGTTCACCGTCTGGCCGGTCATGATCCGGTTCAGATGGGAGGAAAGGGCGCCCACGTTCGGGGAGATGCACATCTCGTTGTCGTTGAGGATGATGATCAGGTTCTTGTGGCGGTCGCCGGTCCAGTTGAGCCCCTCGAAGGCCATTCCCGCCGAGATGGAGCCGTCGCCGATGACGGCGATGATCCGGAAATCCTCTCCCTTCAGGCACCGCGCCTCGGCCATTCCCGACGCCGCGGAGATGGAGGTCCCGCTGTGGCCCACGCCGAAGACGTCATAGGGGCTCTCGTCCCGCTTGGGAAAACCGCTGATCCCCCCCTGCTGCCGAAGGGTGTCGAAGCGTTCCTTGCGGCCGGTGACGATCTTGTGGGCGTAGGCCTGGTGTCCCACGTCCCAGACCAGAAGGTCCCGCGGCGTGTCGAAAACGTAATGGATCGCCAGCGTCAGCTCCACCGTCCCCAGGGACGAAGCCAAGTGGCCGCCGCACCGGGCGACCGTATCGATCATCCGCTCCCGGATCTCTTCGGCCAGCCGGTTCAACTCGGCGACGGTCAGGCGCCGGATGTCCGCGGGAAAATTGACTCTCTCCAGCACCGGGGCTGTTACGGAAGCTGTTTTGGTTTCAGTCATGGGTTCCTACTCTCATGAGTTGCGTTCCAGAATGTACCGGGCAATCCGGCGCAGCGGGTCCGCCCGCTCGTCGAGGGGGGCAAGGGCGGCGATAGCCGCGTCGATCAACGCCTCCGCCTCGGCCCGCGACGCCTCGACACCCATCAGGGCGGGAAAGGTGACCTTTCCCCGGGCGGCATCGCTGCCCGTTCCCTTGCCCATCAGGGCGCGATCCCCTTCCACGTTCAGGATGTCGTCGGCGATCTGGAAGGCAAGGCCGATCCGTTGACCATAGTCGGACAGGGCGGCCAGCGCAGGCTCGGAGGCGCCGCTGAGGATCGCCCCGGCCCGGAGCGAAACGAGGATCAGCGCCCCGGTCTTCAGACGGTGAATCCGCTGGAGCGCCTCCCGATCGAGGCTCTTTCCTTCCGCCTGAACGTCGAGGACCTGGCCGCCGACCATCCCGAACCAGCCGGCCGCCGCCGCGATCTCGTCGGCCACGGCGAGCAGCCGCGCCGGATCGATGCCGGGCGCGAGGTCCCGACGCGCGATCAGCCGAAAGGCCTCCGTCAGGAGCGCATCGCCCGCCAGGATGGCGATATCCTCGCCGAAGACCTTATGAGAAGTCAACCGGCCGCGTCGATAGTCGTCGTCGTCCATGGCGGGCAGGTCGTCGTGGATGAGGGAATAGGTATGGATGAATTCCAGCGCGCAGGCGACAGGCAGGACCGCCCGGGGCTCGCCGCCGACGGCCTCCGCAGCGGCCAGGCAGAGGATCGGCCGGAGCCGCTTCCCGCCGGCGAGCAGGCTGTAGCGGGCGGCCGCAAAGATCGCCGGCGGATCGAACTCCCCGCCGGGCACGAATCCCGCCAGGGCCTCGTCCACCAGGGCCTTGCGGCCGGCAAGATATTCCTTCAGGAGCAGGGCGTCATTCCGATTCAAGTTCATCCCCCGCAAAGGGTTTGGTGACCAGTTCCCCCTCCTGTCTCAAGAGGAGCGCGACGCGCCGGTCCGCCTCGTCGAGCTTCTTCGCGCAGAGCCGGGAGAGTTTGATTCCCTCCTCGAAGGCCTTGAGGGATTCCTCAAGACTCATCTCGCCCGCCTCCATCCGGCGGACGATTTCCTCCAGCTTTTCCAGCGCCTCTTCAAATTTTTCTTTGGACATGAACGTCCTCCTTGGGTTCCCTTCGAATTTCCGTCACGGCGGCGTGCAGCGATCCTTCGGCCAGACGAACGGCGATGGCATCGCCCGGCGCGGCGTATTCGGCCCGGCGGAGGATGAGACCGTCGGGCAGCCGTCGCGTGATGCTGTAGCCCCGGTTGAGAACGGCCAGCGGGCTTAAGGAATCCAGGAGTCCCATGGCCCTCTGTAGCCGGTTTTTTCGCTGCTCGTCCCGCCGCTCCCTCACCGTCCCGAGCGTCTTGACGAGTTGGTCGATCTGCCGGAGCCGCTCGGCGATCCGTACCTGGGGATTCCGGTGCGCCAGGCGGACGCCCAGGGTGATGCATTCCCGCCGGCGCACCTCCCGGAGATGGTCGATCGCCAGGCGCATCCGCTCGCCCTGGTCGTCGAGGGCCAGCCGGATATCGGCCAGACGCCGCTTGGGGTCCCTAAGGCGTTCTGCCCATTCCGCAATCCGACGCCGGAGCCGTTCCAGCTGCTGGCGGCTACACCGGTTCAGGCGCAGGTGCAGGGTCTCCACCGTTTCGGCGAGCTTTGCCCGGTCCGGGACCGCCAGCTCCGCCGCCGCCGAGGGGGTCGCCGCCCGCAGGTCCGCCGTGAAATCGGCGATCGTAAAATCCGTTTCATGGCCCACGGCCGAGATGACGGGAAGCCTTGATCTGGCGATGGCCCGGGCCACCCCCTCGTCGTTGAAGGGGGCCAAATCCTCCAGGGAACCGCCGCCGCGGGCCAGAATGATCACGTCAACGCCGGGAGCAAGCTGTAGGTCATCGAGGGCGCGGATGATCTCCGCCGGCGCCTCCGCTCCCTGGACACGCACGGGGGCAATGAGGATATCGACGGAGGGGAAGCGACGACGCGTCACCGTCAGGATATCCCGAATCACGGCGCCGGTCGGCGAGGTGACGACGCCGATCCGCGCCGGCAAAAAGGGCAGGTTCTTCTTCCGGGAGGGGTCGAAAAGCCCTTCGGCGTCGAGGCGCGCCTTGAGCTGTTCGAAGGCCTTCTGGAGGGCGCCCAAGCCTTTGGGCTCGACGGCGTCGATCAGCAGCTGGTATTCGCCGCGGGGCGGATAGACGGTCAGATGGGCCCGGCAGACGACGCTCATCCCCTCCTCGATCGCAAAACCCGCAGGACGCCCTCCGCCCCACTGCCCAAAAGGATTGCGAAAGATCACCGCCCGGATCTGGCTTTTGGCATCCTTCAGGGTAAAATAAACATGACCCGACGCCGGGCGCCGGAGGTTCGACACCTCTCCCTCCACCCAGAGGGAGGCGAACCTTTCTTCGAGAAGGGCCTTGATCCGGCTGTTGAGCGCCGAAACGCTCAGGATCTCTCTCAAGTATCCATTATCCATGGCGGGGAATTATCAGATATCCTCCCTGGTGACAAGATCGATTTTGCACCGCTCATGCAGAGGCCCCCTTCCGGCACATTGCCGCTGACCAGGACGGGGGAAAGCGCCTCCCGGGGAAACGAACCGGTGGGCGCGCCTGTCGCGCAAGTTCCCTGCAAAACAATATTTCCTTGACTATTCAGCCCATTAGGACCATAAGAGGCATAAAACCGCTCCGCCGATTAGACGCCATTTTGAATTCTTCTTGCAAGGGCGAGGCATTGGGAAAGCTAGTGCAGCCCTCCATCCGGAAAGAGGGACGGGAAGCCTCATGAAAGAGGATCGCCAGACAAGGAAGTCGCCCGCCGCCGAACAGCCGAAATCGCAGCGGCCAAAGGCGACGCCTAAAAAAACGCCAACCGGAACGGTGACGGCCGAGCCTGCGGGCAAGGGCGCCGGGGCCGCTGCCGATGCCCGGATCCATGACCACCTCAAAAGGACGGAGCAGGAAATGGCCGTCATCGCAGAGATCGGCCGGGTAATCGGCTCCACACTGAATATCGAGAAGGTCTACGAGCGGTTCGCCGCCGAAACCCGAAAGCTGATCCCCTTCGACAGCCTCAACGTGACTCTGAGCGATCCCCAGTCGGACATCCTGAAACTCGCCTATATGAACGGGATGGCCATCGAAGGCCGCAAGCCGGGCCATTCCATACCCCGGGAGGGGTCGCTCACCGAGGAACTCATCCGGACGCGGACGGGGTTCATCGTCAATGTGACGAGTCTCGAAGCGCTGATCGAGCGTTTCCCGGCCGCCGCCAATAATCACAAGGCAGGCGTGCGGTCGGTGCTTTGCGTCCCCCTGCTTTCCGGAGGCGAGGTCATCGGCGGCCTGAACTTCCGGTCCAAAAGGATCAAGGCCTACACGGAAAGGGACCTGTCCCTTGCCCAGCGGATCGGGGATCAGATCGCC
>JAKAFS010000049.1 GCA_021817825.1 Deltaproteobacteria bacterium
ACATCATGATCAACCGGCGATAGGAATCCCAGACGAAACGGGGATTGCCGGTCTTGGCGATCATCCCGGGGATCGTGGCGGTGCAGAGACCGACGTTGAGGACCGTGTCCATCATGCCGGGCATGGACGAACGGGCGCCGGAACGGCAGGAGACCAGGAGCGGATCGTCGGCATCGCCGTACTTCATCGCCATGATCGTTTCGGTCTTGCGCAGGGCGTCGAGGACCTGGCCGGTCAATTCCGCGGGCAGCTTGCAGCCGCTTTTGTAATAGGCCGTGCAACATTCGGTGCTGATCGTGAAACCCGCCGGAACGGGAATGCCCAGGGAACACATCTCGGCGAGGTTGGCCCCCTTGCCGCCCAGCAGGTTCTTGTCGGTTGCTTTTCCTTCGGCGGAGCCGCCGCCGAACGTGTAAACGTACTTTGCCATGACTATTTTTCTCCTTGCTTGTTGCCGATGCTATGGGTCGACCGGCTTGATGCGGTCTCGCCCTGATGATCGTAAAATGAGGGACCTGAATCTATTTCCCCTTGCCCGCTTCTTGTGCGGCCGGGGGCTTCACGCTCTCCGGCATGGGCTCCACGCCGTACTTCCATTTCAAAAACTGCTCGCCCGTGGCCGGGTAGAGGGCATAGGTGAGCAGGTCTTCTTCGGTCTTGGCCAGATCGCCGATCTTCTGCTTGTCCTCCGCCAGTTCCGGCTCCAGGTAGTCGGCGGGCCGGCCCGTCACCGGGGTCTGGCCCCGCTTGTGCCGTTTGAGGACCACCTTCTGCACCTCGGGATCGATCGGGGTCGGGGTCTTGCCGTAGAGGCCGTACATCAGATCGGCGAACTGGTTGTTCACCATCTTGTAGCGGCCGCCGATCACGTTCATCACCGACTGGACCCCCACGATCTGCGACGTCGGGGTGACCAGCGGCGGCGTGCCCGCCTCCTTCCGGGTGCGCGGAATCTCCTTGTACACCTCGTCGATCCGGTGCAGGGCGTTCATCTCCTTGAGCTGGCTCACCAGGTTGGAGATCATGCCGCCGGGAATCTGGTGGGCCAGGACGCCCGCGTCGATCAGGGAGAGGGTGTTGGTCGCCAGGTGCTTCTGGTACTTCGGGGCGATCGCCTCCAGGTGCTCCCCGAGGGCGATCAGCTTGTGCACATCCATGCCCGTGTCGCGCTTGGTCCCCTGGAGGGCGACGACGAGCGGCTCCACGGCGGGCATCGAGGTCCTAAGGGCGTAGGGGGCAAGACAGGTATCGACGATGTCGACCCCGGCCTCGATCGCCTTCAGATAGGCCATCGAGGCCATGCCGCTGGTGTAGTGGGTGTGGAGATGCAGGGGGAGCTTGGTGACCTTCTTCA
Organism: Deltaproteobacteria bacterium; assembly: GCA_021817825.1. GTDB lineage: Bacteria > Desulfobacterota > Syntrophia > Syntrophales > UBA5619 > JAKAFS01. Next base: position 1,355 of record JAKAFS010000049.1, read on the forward strand.
TCTCCGTGATCAGCGCGAAGATGTCGTAGGGGGAGACGATCCCGGCCATGTCCTTGACGGCGATGCTGTCGGCGCCCATCGCCTCCAGCCTCTTCGTCAGGTCGAGGTAGTAGGGCATGTTGAAGACGTCGCCGCCCAAATGGGGCTCCGTCAGGGAGTAGCAGATCGTCCCCTCGAAGTGTTTGCCGTTGGCCTTGATCCGCTCCACGCAGATCTCGAAATTCCGCAGGTCGTTGAGGGCGTCGAAGACCCGGAAGATGTCGATGCCGACTTCGCAGGCCTTGTCCACAAAGGCCCTAACCACGTCGTCGGCGTAGTTGCGGTAGCCGACGAGGTTCTGGCCCCGCAGCAGCATCGCGAAGGGGGTCTTCTTGATGTATTTCTTCAGAAGCTTCGGCCGCTCCCAGGGATCTTCGCCCAAAAAGCGGTGCATCGTATCGAAGGTCGCCCCTCCCCAGACCTCCATGGCCCAGAAGCCCATCTCGTCCATCCGCTCGGCGATGGGGAGCATGTCCTCGGTGCGCATCCGGGTCGCATAGATGGACTGATGGCCGTCGCGGAAGGTATTGTCCTGGATCTTCACCGGATTGACCGGTCCGTTTTTCATAATTTCCGTCATTCTTCCAATTCTCCTTCTTGGGACTGGCCATGATTCTGCATCCCGCAGCTCGGCCGAATGCCGCACAGACCATCAACATCCGTGCCAATCAAGCAGTTGCGCGGTTGAAATGAATACAAGACGGTCATCGTTATTATTTTGCAGGATGGTCGGTTTAAAGGGGCAGACGCGGCAAGAGGCATGCCCACCATATTTGGTGGTTTCCGAATTATTTGTCGGGTCATCCGTCGTGGATTCCGGCCGAATTCGCGATTTGAGAAATCGACTAAGGGCTTCCCGGCCTCTTGATCCCGAGCTTCTTCATCCGCGCCCGCAGGGTGTTCGGGTGCAAATCAAGAACCTGCGCAGCCCCGCGGGCGCCTTCGATTCGCCAGCCGGTTTGTTGAAGCGCCTTCAGGATATGCTCCCGTTCGGCCTCCGCCAAGGGCTTCGCCGCCCGTAACCCGGCAGCGGGAGCCACTTCCTCCCGGGCAGGATTCAGCGGCATGGCATCGATCTTTTCCGCAAGTTTGAGTTCGGCGCCTTCGCTGACGATGACGGCCCGTTCGATCACGTTGATCAACTCGCGCACATTTCCCGGCCAGGAGTAACGCTGGAACGAATCCATGACCTTCACGGGAATCCTTTTGATCTCTTTTTTGTAACTCTTGCTGAATTTTGCCACGGTGGTTTTCACGAGCAGCGGGATATCCTCGCTCCGCTCCCGCAGGGGAGGAATGTTGATAGGAAAAATATTGAGCCGGAAATAAAGATCCTGGCGAAACCGGCCTTTTTTTATCTCTTTCTGGAGGTCTCGGTTGGTGGACGCAATGATCCGGACATCGACCTTTACCGGATGAGGGCTGCCGAGGCGCTCGAATTCCCCCTCCTCGATGACCTTGAGGAGTTTGGCCTGTAATTCGATCGGAATTTCGCCGATTTCGTCCAAAAAGAGGGTGCCCTTGTCGGCAAGCTCGAAGCGGCCGATCTGCCGCGCCACAGAGCCGGTGAAAGCGCCCTTTTCACTGCCGAACAGCTCGCTTTCAATGAGATTGGCAGGCAGGCTGGCGCAGTTGACGTTCACAAAGGGCCTCTCCCGGCGGTCGCTTTCCCGATGGAGAAAGCGGGCGAAGAACCCCTTTCCGGTCCCCGTCTCACCGGTGAGGAGCACGGTCGTCTTCATCCGGGAGACTTGCTGGGCTTTGTGGAGTGTGGATTTTATCGCCTCGCTGATGCCGATGATTTCGCGCTGCCCTTCTCTTAATTTGATCTCATCACGGAGATAGATATTCTCGGCCTCCAATTGGTCCTTCAGTCTCTTGATCTCGTCGAAGGCCTTCGCCAGCGTTTCCGCGGTCTCTTTGATTTCGGCCAGCGCCTCCGCCAGTTTGACGTTCGTTGCCTTTAAGTCCGCCTCCAGACGACGCTCCTCCGTGATATCCCGGGCCAGGGATTGGATGGAGATGAGTTTCCCCTCCCTGTTGAGCAACACCGAATTGTACCACTCACAGGTGATGACCGAGCCGTCCTTGCGATAGTTGCGGTTGATGTGAATGTTGCTGGTTCGGCGGGCGGCAAGCATCTCGGCGCTCAATTCGGCGACATGGTCCATGTCGTCTTTATAGACCCAGCGCAACTGGTCGATTCGTTTGCCCATCACCTCTTCGGCGCTCCAGCCGAAAATCTTCTCCGCCTGTTTTGACCAATAGGTCACCTGGAAGTAATTGTTGAATTCCACAACGGCCAACGGAGCATTTTTGATATGGAAATTCAGCCGCTGCAATGTTTCGCTCAGTCTGTTTTCCGTCTGCGCGTATTTTTGTGATTCTCTTTCCAGAACTCCGATTCGTTGCTCAAGTTCTTCGTAGGTCGGCTTTTCTGACAACAAGTAAATGGACCTCCAGCGGTTAGCATCCAAAACCAAGCGTCACTCGGAAAACGGCTCGTTTCGATACTGAACGGAATTTAAAATACTTTTTACAAACCAAGGGATTATAGAGTTTTTCACTTATAAACTCAAGGGTTTATTACAATCAATCTTGACACACCCTACCGTTCTTCGTATGGTCGAACCCTTCGGCGAGGAAACGCTTTCCCCCTCTGGAAAGAATCTTCCCGTGATACCAAAGCAATGAGGTCGATCTATCATGGTGCAGATTGCGGATCTGAAATCAGGAGCCTATTGGGCCCACATGGGAATGGACCTTGCGGTTGGCGAGCAGGGCGAAACGCTAATTTCAATGGAGATATCGAGCAATATCAAGCAATTTTATGGATATGCCCATGGCGGCGCCATTGCCGGGCTGCTTGATTCGGCCATCGCGGTAGCGATTAATCAGCAATTGGATCCCGGCGAGGGCGCCTATACGGCAGAACTCAAAATTCATTACCTGCGTCTCGTCAGCGACGGCCAATTATGGGGTGAGGGCAAAGTGATCCAAAAGGGCAAAAATCTCATTGTCGGGCAAGGCGAAATCAAAGACAATGCCGGCCAGTTGGTGGCCTTCGGCACGGCAACCTTCATCCTTACCAAGGTGGAAGAGTGTGGGGAGAGCTTGCGTTGACAGGAGACGCCGGTGAATCTAAGATAACCCATCATTCCTGGACGACGACTGACAAAACGAAATATCAAAAGGAGGGTCTATGTATCAAGGTCCCGGACACTACCCCGTCAAAATCGAAGTGATCAGCCAGGCAGGCCACTGTGCCAATGGGCACAAGGTCGGCGATTCCTGGCTGGTCGAGCACGTTACACCCTCGGGTCTATGCATGGGCGCCTTCAACGCGATGTTCCCCCGGCTGAGCATCCTGGAATTTGGCGGCGCCTTCCCCTGGCAAGAAGACAAGGATGAAATCCCCTGCGCCTGCCCTGATGCCAAGAACCCCGTGGTTTTTCGATTGACGAGGGTAAAATAACCCGCAGTCCAAAGGGTGCGAGATGAGCCGCACCCCTTGGGCGCGTGAGAGGCAATTTATTGCCCTTCGCGCGACAATGGGGGCCGAGCCGCCGCAGGCGGCACGAATACAGGATAGAAGAACCGATCCCGTACCGTCTACGATCGGCCGTCCCTGAAACGGGCCAGGGCGCTTTCGTGGACCTGTTTGATGGCCACGCCGCGTTCCTTCGCCGCCTGCTTGCAGTCCTCATATTCCGGAGAGGCATTGATCATTCGCCCCGACCTCTCCCCGACCTTGATCCGTACCGGTCCGAACTCCGTCGCGACTTCCTCCCAGCGACGCTCCAGGCAGACGCGCTCCCAGCGAGACATCCGCACCCCGAGCGTCGAGGTCTCGGCCAAAAGGACGTCCACGAGCGCGTCCGCGTGTTTCGGATCGCAAATGACCGACAGCAGGGTCCCGGGCCGGTTCTTCTTCATCTGGATCGGGGTCAGAAAAACGTCGTGCGCGCCTGCGGCAAAGAGCCGTTCCATCGCGAGCTCATAAAATTGGGGATTGAGATCGTCGATGTTCGTTTCGATCACCAGCGCCTCCTGAGCGGCAGGCGCCGGGCAGGCCGCCTCCCCGATCATCACCCGCAGCGCATTGGGGATCCCGAATCGGCTCTTGCCGGCGCCGTAGCCGACCCGCTCGACCGTCATGGCGGGCAGCGGTCCGAACTCCGCAGCGATTTCCCTGATGATGGCCGCCCCGGTCGGCGTCACCAGTTCCCCTTCCACATCCAGCTTTTTCCAGGGAACGCCGCAGAGAATCTCGGCAGTGGCCGGCGCGGGCAGGGGAATGGTGCCGTGGGCGCCGTTCACATAACCATGGAAGGTCGGCATCGGGCTGGCAACGACCTTCGGCCAGCCGAGCATTTCGAGGCAGACGGCCGTGCCGACGATGTCGACGATGGCATCCACCGCCCCGACCTCGTGAAAATGCACCTCTTCCGGGGAGCGGCCGTGCACTTTGCCTTCGGCTGCGGCAAGCCTCCGGAAGATGGCTCCGGCGGTCTGCTTCACCCTGGCCGAGAGGCTGGTTTTGTCGATCGCCTCCAGGATTTCATGGAGCCGGCGATGGGGGTGGTGATGGTGATCGGCCAAAACCACGGAGATGTCCGTCGCCTCGATGAATTCGACGACCTTCCTTTCCGCCGCGATCCGGTATCCTCCCACCCCAAGCCCGGCGAGCTCCTTCCGAAGCCGTTCCGGATCGGCCCCGGCATCAATCAGCGCCCCCAGCGACATATCGCCGCTGATCCCCATAAAGCAATCGAAATAGGCGATCTTCATCGGTTCACCAGATGGGCAAAGTAGCCGGCCCCAAAACCGTTGTCAATGTTCATGACTGCGATCCCGGCGGCGCAGGAATTCAGCATGGCCAGCAGCGGGGCCAGCCCGCCGAAGTTGGCGCCATACCCGACGCTCGTCGGTACGGCGATCACCGGACAGGAGACCAAACCGCCCACGACGCTCGGAAGCGCGCCCTCCATGCCGGCCACGACGATCAGGACGTTGGCCCCCATGATCCGCTCCTTCTGGTCGAGCAGCCGGTGCAGACCGGCCACCCCGACGTCGTAAGAGCGCTCGACCCGGCTGCCCATCGACTCCGCCGTGACCGCGGCCTCTTCCGCCACGGGAATGTCGGCCGTACCGGCGCAGAGGACCATCACGTACTTTTCTCCGGCAGCGGCCTTGACAACCGGCTCCGCCGTCCTTTCCGCCACCAGAATGCGGGCGGCGCTATGGTAGGTGCAGCCCGCCACGGTCTCGGCCACCTTCCCGGCCACCTCGGGGGAAATGCGGGTCGCCAGCACTTTGGAGTGGTGCTCGGAAAGTCGCTTCACGATCCCGACCACCTGCTCGCAGGTCTTGCCCTGACAGAAGACCACCTCCGGAAAGCCGGTGCGGATGGCCCGGTGCAGATCGAGCTTGGCGCATCCGAGATCGTCGTAGGGCAGGCGTTGCAGTTTCTGAAGCGCTTCGTCGATCGGCACCTCACCGGATTTCACCTCTGCAAGGAGGCTTTGCAGCCGTCGGCTGTCCATCTCAGGTCTCCTTTTGCCTGTTGAGAACGGCATTCATACTGCCCATCTGGTAACCGTTCAGATCCATCGTGATGTAAAGGTACCCCAGCTCCTTCAGCTTTTCCGCCACCTGCCGCCGGATCTCGGCAGAGGCGAGGCGGGGGATTTCCTCAGGTTCCACTTCGATCCGCGCGATCTGCCCGTGATGGCGGACCCGAAGCTGCCGGAAACCGAGGCGCCTGAGGAACTGCTCTGCCGCATCGAGGCGCTTGAGGATGGCAGGCTCGATCCTGGTGCCGTAAGGAATGCGCGACGAAAGACAGGCCATGGCCGGCTTTTCCCAGTTCGGCAGCCCCATCCGGCGCGAAGCCTCCCGGATCTCCTGTTTCGTAAAGCCCGCTTCCTGCAACGGACTTCTCACCCCCAGTTCGGCAGCGGCACGACTCCCCGGCCGGTAGTCCTTCAGATCGTCGGCATTGGAGCCATCGGCGACGTAACGGATCCCCTGCCCCTGACCGATCGCCAGGAGTTTGCGGAACAATTCCGTTTTGCAAAAGAAACAGCGGTCGGGCGTATTGGCGGCAAAGGCTTCGTCCTTAAGTTCGTCGGTGTCGATCCGTGTAACAGCGATCCCCAGTTGTTCCGCGGTTTCCATGGCCTCTTTGATCTCGGTACCCGGATAGGTCGCCGAAGAAGCCAGTACGCACAGAGCCCGATCGCCAAGGACCTCTTTGGCCACCGCGGCCAGCAGGGTGCTGTCAACGCCTCCGGAATAACCGATGACGACGCCTCCCATTTCTGCAAGCAATGATCTAAGCTGAAGAAGCTTGGAATCGATATCGATGGTGCTCATAATGTCCTTTCCGTTTCGTAGTTGGCCTAGCGGTTTGATCGCATGATTAGCACAAATATTCCCATATCTCAATCATTATGCGCGATAAACTGAAAAAATTGCACAAAAACATACATTAAAAATCGACACGTTTCATGGAGAGCCGAGTAAAGGATACACGGAAACTCCTTCGTTGGCAATCTCAACAATACCGATGATTGGCCACGGCTTATGGGAGGAGCTTTCGCTTTGTCGGCAGCGCCGCTCTAAGATGATCCATAAAGACCACGGCGTCGACCGCCAGCGGCGCGTTTTCAGGCACGATGGTCGCAACGGGCCGGGCCGTCGTGACCACGCCGCCGACCGTCTTCACCGGCAGCAGATGGATGTAGCCGTCCACAGGGGAGATAATGAATCTCTTTTGCCTGCTTGAACTTAACACTGCACACCTCAGCCTCCAGGCTGTTCCTGCTCTGCCTGACCGAATCCAGACGCCATTAACCACACATGGCGTTTTTGTTTCCATGATTCAGGAACCTCATTCAGCAATCTTTCCCCTTGCTCCCCTCCGGCCCTTTCCCTATACTCGTCCGGTCAAGAATGCTTTTTTACCCGAAAGGACCGCCGCATGGATGAACCGCTCAATGTAAACGCCCTGTTTCTGGGTCCGAAGTCGGAGAATTACCCTTTTTTCAAAGAGATGCTCGACTATCTCATGGACGACCACGCCGACTGGCGTCGTCATTTCCATCCCCAGGACCAACCCATCGTCGATCAGCAAGAGCAGGACCGGCCGGATTTTCTGGCCACCCATCAAAAGACCCGGGAGGCCCTGATCGAACTGGCGGGCAATCTACAGCTCTGTTCCACCCCCTGGTTCTCCCCGCGCTACCTGGGCCACATGAATGCCGATACGCTCATCGCCGCCAACCTCGGCTTCATGTTGACGTTGCTGTACAATCCCAACAACTGCGCCTACGAGGGATCGCCGGCGACGACCGCCCTGGAGATCGAGGTGGGCAGGCAACTGGCCAAACTGATGGGGTACGACCCGTCAGCGTCCTGGGGGCATATCACCTCCGGCGGAACGGTGGCCAATTACGAAGGACTTTGGCTGGCCAGGAACCTCAAATCGATCCCGCTGGCCATCCGGGCCTGTCGGCCGGAGCTGACGGCCGGTCTCGATGAATGGCAGCTCCTGAATCTGACCACGGCCGAGATCCTCGCGCTTGCCGATCGGGCCAAGACGGCGGGCGCTTTCGACGAGGTGCGCCGCCGTTCGGTGCGTGGCGAGGGGATGCGGAATATGGGATTGGGCAAAGTCCTGGTGCCCCAGTCAAAGCACTACTCCTGGACCAAGGCGGTGGACATCCTGGGCATCGGCCAGGAAAATCTCATCTGCGTGCCGGTGCAGGACGACTATCGCCTGGACATCGCCGCCCTTACCGGGATCATCGACGGCCTTGTCGCCCGGCAGATCCCGATCCTGGCCGTCATCGGCGTGGTGGGCACCACCGAGGAAGGCGCGGTGGATGAGATCCAGCGGATCGTCCGGCTGCGGGAGCGCTACGAAAAAGAGGGCGTCTCCTTCTATCTCCATATCGATGCCGCCTACGGCGGATACGCCCGCGCCCTTTTTCTGGACGGTGAGGACCGTTTTATGGATTGCGATGAAGTCCATCGGCAGCATGCTGCGCAGGGGGTTATTCACGGCGACACCGACTGGCTCACCCAAGAGGTCTATGAGGCCTTCCGGGCCCTGCCCGAGGCCGACTCGATCACCGTCGATCCGCACAAACTGGGCTATGTTCCCTACGCCGCCGGCGCCATCGTGGCCAAAGACCGCCGCATCATCGACCTGATCTCCTACTTTGCCGCCTATGTCTTCGAGAAGAGCGACGACAATCCGATGCTCCTGGGAAGCTACATCATGGAGGGGTCCAAGGCGGGCGCGGCCGTGGCCGCGGTCTGGATGGCCCACCGGGTGGTGCCTCTCAATGTGACCGGCTACGGCCGCATCATCGGCGCCAGCATCGAGGGGGCCTATCGTTTCTACCGTTCCCTGCTGGCGCAGCAGCCCCTGGCCGTCGGGGGCCGGCAGTTCGAGGTCATCCCCCTGGCAAGGCCGGACATCAACATCGTCGATTACGCCTTTCATGAAAAAGGAAACCCCAGCCTGGAAGCGATGAACCGTCTGAACCAGGCGCTCTACGTGCAGTGCTCCTATAAATCCGGCCCGGTCTATGTCAACGATTTCATCACCTCGAAGACCGCGCTGACCGCCGAAGAATACGGCGAGACGCCGCGGGCCTATGTGGAGAAGTTCGGAATCGCGGCCGCCGAATGGGACCGCCTGGAGAGCGTCTATGTCCTGCGCTCCTGCTTCCTGACACCCTACCTGACGCGCCACACGACCTACGACGCCTGCTGGCAAAACTTCAGGCAGGCCATGGAGCGGGCCCTCACAGCAACACATGGATAACGAAAGGAGCGGATTATGAAGAATGTGGATTGCATGACCGTGACCGAGGATACCCTCGGCAAGCTCAAGGCCGGGGCTTTTTTGACCGTAAAGTCCGCAAAGGGGTTGAACACCATGACCATCGGCTGGGCCACTTTCGGAATCGTGTGGCAAAAACCGATGCTGATGGTGGCGGTCCGTTCCAGCCGCCATACCTTCGGGATCATCGAGACGGCCAAGGATTTTACCGTCACCGTCCCGGACAAGGGGATGGCCAAGGAGCTCGCCTATTGCGGCTCGAAGTCGGGCCGGGATGTGGACAAGTTCGCGATGTGCCGGCTGGAAACGGTCGACGGCAGCCGGGTCGCCACGCCGATCCTCAAGGTTCCGGGACGCCATTACGAATGCCGGATCGTCTTCAAATCGGCCATGGACCCGGCCCTTTTGGACAAGGGGTATGATGCCTCCTTCTACCCCCAGAAGGATTATCACACCCTCTACTTTGGCGAAATTGTGGCCTGTTATGAAACTGCCTGAGAGATAAGCACGCTAGAGGCAGACCCTGCCGATCACGATTGCCAACACCAGTAAAGACAAGGAAGAAAGGGCCTTCCACTCGTCGGGACCGAAGCGCGGCCTGTGCAACGTCGTTCGCTCGCCGCCCGCGTATCCCCGGGCTTCCATGGCATCGGCCAACTCGTCGGCCCGGCGCAAGGCACTGAACAGCAGGGGCACCACCAGCGCAACGAGTGCCTTGCACTTCGCAACCAAAGTCCCCGTTCCGAGGTCGGCGCCCCGGGCCGCCTGGGCCGTGCGAATCCGTTCATATTCTTCCTGCAGCGTCGGCACAAACCGCAGGGCCAGGGAGACCATGACGGCGATATCCTGGGTCGGCACCCGGAGCCGTTTCAAGGGCCGCAGGAGCCGTTCCAGGCCGAAGACCAGATCCGTCGGCGCCGTGGTCATGGACAAAAGGGCGCCCCAGGAGGCCAGGATCAGAAACTGCCAGGCCACGAGGCTCCCCCGGACCAGCCCTTCGTCGGTGATCGTGAGCGGAACGAGGGGCAGGCGGAGCAGCGGCGTTCCTTCGGTGAAAAAAAGATGCAGGCCAAAGAGCAGCGCCGCGAAGAACCATAGGGGGCGAAGCGCCTCCAGGACCAGACGAAACCGGACTTTGGACAAAGGCACGATCAGAGCGAGAAAAGCGGTCAGCAGGAGCGCTTCTCCCCCTTGCGCCTGGAGAACGAGCACCGAGAGCAAGACCACGGAAAGAATCTTGACCCGGGCATCGAGGCGGTGGCCGAAGGAGCGGCCGTCGATAAATTGGCCGAAGTGGATCAGCGCCATTTCAATCGCACCCCGAGCAGCCGCTTTTCGCCGCCGCGACCAGGCAGCCGTGAATCTCCCGGCAGGCGTCTTCGACGCCGACAAGATCGGTGGGAAGCGTCCAGCCCCGAGCGTGCAGGCGATGCAGGAGATCCATCACGGGCGGCAGGAATAGGCCGGGCAGTCCCTGGTCCAGCACCGCGGGTAAGACGGTCCGGGGCGCGCCGTCCAGGACGATCCGGCCTTGGTCCATGACGAGCAGGCGGTCCGCGTCGGCCATGTCTTCCGGATCATGGGTCACGTGAATCACGCCGATCCCCTCCTCACGGAGCCGTCCCATCATCTTCCGAACCCGCAACCTTCCTGCCGGATCGAGATAGGCCGAAGGTTCGTCGAAGGCAATGTACCGGGGATTCATGACCAGGACCCCGGCCAGGGAAAGCAGCCGCTTCTCGCCGCCCGAAAGGGTATGGGGGGCGCGGCGGGCAAAGGCGGCCAGGCCCAGGCTCTCCAGGACCTCATCCACCCGCGCCCGGATCATCTCGGGCGGCCAGCCGAGGTTTCCGGGACCGAAGGCCACGTCCTCCTCGACGGTCATGCCGACGATCTGGTTGTCGGGATGCTGGAAGATCATCCCCACCCGGCGGCGGATTTCTTTGTGATTGGCCCGATCGGACGTAGCCAGACCGTCGACGGTCACAACCCCCTTTTCGGGGATGAGCAGGGCATTGAGCTGCCGGATCAGGGTCGTCTTGCCGGAGCCGTTGGGGCCGACGAGGGCCACGTACTCCCCTTCCCGGATGTCCAGACTGACATCGTCGAGGACCGGTTTTTCACAGCCCTCATAGAAATGGGTCACCTTCTCGATGCGGATCATAGCTTTTTCTGGACCCGCTCCCGGACCTTCCGGCAGATCAGGGCCGCGACGGCAATCTTCGCGATGTCGCCGGGCAGAGGCGGCAGGAGACCGACGGCCACCGCCTTGGCCAGGCTCAGCTTGGCGACGAGCATCAGCTGGATGATGCCCAGCAGATAGACCACGGCGATCCCCGCGGTCATGGACCCGACAATCCACAGCAGGCCCGGTTTCGAACGCAGGGAGAGCAGCCTGCCGATGCAGAAGGAGCCCACGACAAAGCCGATCAGATAGCCTCCGGTGGGGCCGATAAGCACCCCGGCGCCGGCCTTGCCTCCGGCAAAGACGGGCAGCCCGATCACCCCCAGCAGAATATACACGATCTGACTCATGGCCCCCAAAGTGCCGCCCAGGAGCGCTCCGGACAGGTTGACGAACAAGGTCTGCATCGTCACGGGCACGGGCGGCAGGGGAATCATGATGTAGGCCCCGACGGCCGTCAGAGCGCCGAACAGGGAGGCATAGGCCATACTGCGCAGGGAACGTTTTTCACTATTCATTTGTTTAACCTCACACCATTTGGACATCGCCGGAGACGAGGCGCAGTTTGCCGCCCTTTTCGTCCCGGAGAATCAAAAAGCCGTCGCCATCGAAACCGGCGACCTTGCCGCGATAGCTTCCGCCGACGGTCTGGACCGTGACCTGGCGGCCCGTCATGTCGGTCAGGGTTTTCCAGCGCGCCAGGATCGGCGCGAAGCCGGACTCACGAAAAAGCAGATACCGGTTTTCGAAGGCCTCGAGAAAACGCCGGAGCAGCAGGACCCGGGAAAAGGGGACTCCCGTCTCCAGAAGGACGCTCGTCGCCGCCGAACGGAACTCGGCGGGAAAGGCCGCCTCGTCGATGTTGACGTTGAGGCCCAGGCCGATCACCATGTAGTTGACGGCATCCATTTCCATGGCCAATTCGGTCAGGATGCCGGCCATTTTCCGTCCGCCCACGAGGATGTCGTTGGGCCACTTGATCGTCGCAGCGAGCCCCGTGGTCTCCCGAAGGGCTTCGGCCACGGCGACCGCGGTGAGCAGGACCAGCCGGGAGGCTTCGCTGGGGGGAAGCGGCGGCCGGATGATCAGCGACGCATAGATGCCCTGGCCGGCCGGCGAAAACCAGCACCGATCGAGACGACCCCGCCCCCAGCTCTGCGCTTCGGCAACGACCAGCGAACCTTCGGGAGCGCCGCTTATGGCCATCTCCTTGGCCGTCTGGTTGGTCGATGCCGCCTCTTCCAGATGGCGGATTTCGCCCCGACCCATGATGCGGGTCTTCAGTCCGTCGCTGATCTCGGAAGGCAGCAACCGGTCGGGAATCTCTTGCAGGCGATATCCTTTGCGGGTCACCGCCTCGATCCCATACCCCGCCTCGCGCAGGACCCCGATCCGCTTCCAGACGGCGGCGCGCGTCATGGCCGTCCGTTCCGCCAGGATCTGGCCGGAGACCCATTCGCCCCGCCGGTCTTTCAGAAAGGCCAGCATGGCATCCCGCGAAGATCCCGCGGAAGCCTGTCTTTTCGCTTTTCCCGTCATCGCTTTTTACCGCGCCTTGTTTGCGGGGGTGCCGAGAGCGACGTGGCAAAAGCCCCTTCGCAGGTGCATTGCAGCCTTGTCTTTCGGGTGGGAACGAGATTCAGGTCGAGGACCATCTCCCGGTCCAGGCCGCTGTCGCGACCCGTCGTCGTCAGGTAATTGCCGGTCATGAGGGAATTGGCGCCCGCCACGAGCCCCAGGGGCAGCAATTGCCGCAGGTTTTTCTCTTTGCCTCCGCAGAGTTTGATCTCCTTGTCGGGCAGCATAAACCTATAGACGGCGATGGTCAGAAGGATTTCCAGGGGAGGCAGGGGAAGCGCCTGGCCGAGGGGAGTTCCCTTGATGGGCGTGAGGATGTTCAGGGGAATCGAATCCACATCGAGTTCCCGAAGGGTTTCCGCCATCTCGATGCGGTGGGAGATCCCCTCCCCGAGGCCCATGAGTCCCCCGCTACAGACGGTCAATCCCGCCGCCTGCGCCGCCCTCACCGAATCGACATCTTCCTCGTAGTCATGGGTCGTACAGATCCGGGGAAAGTAGCTGCGCGCAGTCTCCAGGTTGTGATGATACCGCGCCAGTCCCGCGGCCTTCAAAGCCGTTGCCTGCGGGCCGTCGATGATGCCCAGGGACGCGCAGGGGAAAAGCCCTGCGGCCTTTATCCCTTCGATGGCCTTGTAGATCTTCGCCCACTCTCTTTTGCCGGCGATGCGCTTGCCGCTGGTCACGATGCCGAACCATTCGGCGCCTGCCTGAGCGGCAGCCCGGGCCTCCTCCGCGATCAGGCCGGGCTCCTTGAGGGGATAGGTCTGGGCAGCGGTCTTGTAATGGGACGATTGGGCGCAAAAAGCGCAGTCTTCGGAACAGCGGCCCGATTTGGCGTTGCTGATGACGCAGAAAACGATAGCCTTCCCCTTGAAATGCTCCCGGATCTCGGAAGCCGCCGCCAGGACGCGAAAAGGCGCAGCGGCGCCCTTCACGAAGAGCTCCAGCGCCTCGGCGGCGCCGATCCCCTTGCCTTTCAAGGCCTGCCGCTGCAATTTGTCGATCAGATCCATCGCCATCAACCTCCTTGCCACCCGGAGGTCTCTTAGAGAAAAGGACGGCGATTGTCAACCTAAAAAATTATTGCGGTTTATAATCGACCTATCCGCGGCTCGTTCATGAGGAAATCACCCCGGTTGATCGAACCCCTTGCCGATCACTTCCTGGGCTTCGTGGACGATCAGAAAGGCCTGGGGATCGATCCCCAGGACCAGGTCCTTCAATTTGGCGAGTTCGAAGGGACTGATCACGCTGTAGATCACCTCCACGGGGGACGCGCTATAGGCCCCCTTTCCGGAGAGCAGCGTGGCCCCCCGATGCAGTTTGAGCAGGATCTGCCGGCTGATCTCCGCGGACCGGGAAGAGATGACCCAGACGCTCCGTCGTTCGCTGAAACTGCTGATGATGCGGTCCATGACCGATCCCGAGGCATAGACATAGACGATGGAATAGAGGGCGGCGTTGAGGTCGATCAGAAGGGCGCCCAGGACCAGGGGAATGGAATTGAGCAAAAAAGTGACCAGTCCGACCCGGACCGCGAACTTGCGGTTCAAGACCATGGCGATGATCCCCGTCCCCCCGCCCGAACCGCCGGCCCGAAAGATGAGCCCCGAGCCGATCCCCGAGATGACCCCGGCATAGAGGCAGGCCAGAAGGGGATTCTCCACGGGGATCGAAAGCGGCGTCGTCACGGTGAGGAAGAAAGAGAGGGAGACCATCCCCAGCAGACTGAAGACCAGAAATTTCCCGGAGAGCATCCTCCAACCCATGATGAAAATCGGGATATTGATCAGCAAGACCATGAGGCCGATGGAAAGTTTGGGCGCCAGATAATAGATGACCAGGGCCAATCCGGAGAATCCGCCGCTGATCAGGCCGTGATGCACCAGGATGCCGTTGATCGAAACGGACCACAGAAGGGCGCCCAAAATGATGGAGAAAGCGGGAATCCATATGTCTTTCCGGAGGACAGTGCCCCGCATCCAGGTCCAGAGCTTCGGTGCCTTCATTGGTTTTCTCCCAACCATGACCTTTTTCGCCAATCCTCCGTCAAGGGGATCTTTTCTCCATGACAAAGGGAGGCCTCAAAAATGCCGGGCGGCTCAGCGCTGCGGCACCACGGCAATGGCATCGATTTCCACAAGAAAATCGGGATGGGCCAATGCCGGCACAAAGACACCGGTAAGGACGGGGGGGTTCGGACGATGGCCCCACACCTTCTGAAACGCCTCGAATCCTGCCTGGGCCGATTGGCCATGCACGATATAGACGTTCCACTTGACGACCTGCTGAAGTTCCGCACCGCCTGCCGCCAACGCCGTCTCCAGATTCAGCAGCGCCTTTTCCGTCTGCGCTCCGATGTCGCCCTTGCCGACAATGTTGCCGGAAGCATCCACAGCATTCTGGCCACCGACATAGATTGTCGTTACATGGCCGCTGACGACAACGGCCTGCGCATAGGCGGGATTCCTGTGCAAGCCCGCGGGATTGAGATGTTGTACATTTCCAGCCATCTGCATTTTCTCCTCCTTTTTCTTTTCGACTCTACACCATATTATAATTTCATGCTTCGCCGGTTTTTTGGTTTTTCCAAAGCGCCGGGCGGACCGGCCTTGGCCAGCCCGTCCAAGCAATGCCGAAGGGTGAGCAGGGGATGGTAGAAGAGCA
The DNA here is from genome assembly GCA_021817825.1 of Deltaproteobacteria bacterium. Lineage (GTDB taxonomy): Bacteria > Desulfobacterota > Syntrophia > Syntrophales > UBA5619 > JAKAFS01. The sequence goes on from JAKAFS010000049.1 coordinate 16,684, forward strand.
TGCGCGGCCCGGCATAGCGCATGACCCGGCGCACCTGCTCCCGCATCGCAGGCTGATAGCAGTGGATCGGGCACCGGGCGCAGACCGGTTTTTCTTCCCCATAGGGGCACTTCTCGATGCGCTGCAAGGCATAGTCCCGCAGTTGCCGGCATTCGGGGCAGTTCCCCCCGGCCCGGCGGTGGCGTCCCCGGCAGTAGATCTCCATCATCGCCGCGATGGTCTTTTTTTCCCGGGCCAAACGGTCTTTCTGCAGAATATCCATTTTCGGCAGCCCTTTCTCCTTTAATCTGCTTTTCCGACGCCGCGGCATGTGCTATTCCTATAGCGCATTTGGCCGAATCTTGCAGCATTTGGTGACTAGGAAACGTGAGGTGGACATGAACGACGGCATCACGATCTGCGCCATGGATGCGTCCATGGCCTGCACCGCCTGGGAATGGGCGGCGCGCGAAGGGTGGAACCCGGGACTTGAGGATCATCTTTTGCTGCCCGCCATCGACCCGGCGGGCTGCCTGGCGATGTTCAGCGTCGAAGCGGGCAAGCCGCGGATGATCGGCGCCATCACCGCCGTCGATTACGGCGGCTACGGTTTTGTCGGGATGTTCCTCATGGACCCCGCCTACCGGGGCCAGGGGTACGGCAAACGGCTCGTCGCCCGGGCCGTCGAACACCTCGCAGAGGTGCCCAACGCAGGCGTCGATGCCGTCCTGTCCATGGTCCCCACCTACGAAAAGCTGGGGCTCAAGAGGGCCTACGAAACCGTCCGGTATCGCCTGCCGGAAGGGGCGACCCTGAAAACCGTCCACGCCCGGCAACTGGAAGCGGCAGATATCGAGGCGCTGATCGCCTACGACGCCGCCATTTTCGGCATCCCGCGGGGGGCGTTCCTCCGGCGCTGGGTCGCGGCCGGCCATGCCGATGCCGCCGTGCTGCTGCGAAACGGCGCTATCGTCGGATACGGCGTCGTGCGCGATGCCAAGAGCGGCCGAAAAGTGGGACCCCTCTTTGCCGACGACGAGACGGCCGCCGCGGATCTCTTGGGCTGGCTCCTGGCGCGAAAGCCCGATCTGCACCACGCCCTGGATCTGCCGTCCCTGCCCGGCCACGGCCGGTCGCTGGTGACCGGCGCGACCTCCGATTTTGCCTGCATCCGCATGTACACGGGCCTCGCCCCGCGGCAGGACCCGGCGCGGGTCTTCGGGAACACGACCTTCGAAATGGGATAAGGGATAGGTAGGAAATAAAATGCGAGGCAGACGGATCTTTCGAAATTCCGCCTGCCTCGCGCTGAAAACTGCCTAGAACTTGCTGCCGGCTGCCGAATAGACCTTCTTGCCGCCCACGAAGGTGGCCAGCGGCTTGGTTTCGAGGATCTTGTCATCCGGTACCGTCATGAGATCCTGGGAGAGGATCACGAAATCGGCCAGCATCCCCGCCTGGATCGATCCTTTGATCTTCTCTTCGAAACTCGCATAGGCGGTATTCGCCGTGAAGATGCGCAGAGCTTCCGGCCGGCTGATCTTCTGGGCCACGTTGCGCAGAGAGCCGTCCTTGGCCTTGCGGGTCACGTAGAAGTAGAAGGGAATCAGCGGGTTGTTGGGATGCAGTTCGTCGGGCGTCGGTCCGTTGTAGTCGCTGCCGCCGATGACCACGAGCTTCGCATCGAGCCAGCTGCGGACCGGGTTCTGGTATTCCAGCCGCTCTTTTTCTTTTGGGAAATAGGCCAGCTGGGGAAGGTAGCCGTTGTCCTGGGTGGAGATGATCAGGTTGAGCTTGGCAATCCGGGCGATCTGCTCCGGGGTGACGAAGAACATGTGTTCCAGGTACCACCGCTTGTCCTTGATCGAAGCGGCGCGGTCGGCGGCCTCGTAGGCGGCCATGGTCTGGTTCGTGGTGTCGTCGAAACCGATCCCCCGGTTCGCATCGGCGCTCGAATGGGGAGAGGGACGCCAGCCCAGGCGGTTCAGGGTCAGCATCAGTTCCGTGTAGGGCTGGTTCGCCATGGCTCCGGGCGTCCAGGGCTCCTCGCCCTGGGAATCGATCCGCAGCCATTGGTCGCCGAAGTCCCCACCGAATCCGATGGTTGCAAGGTGCTTGGCCGTGTTGACCTGATCCGGGAACTCAAGCCCGATCCCCACGCGCCCGGTCAGCTTCCCCTGGCGCCAGACGCGGTAGTAGGCCTGAACGACCTCGGGCCATACGGCCAGTTCCCGGATGCTGGTGATGCCCAGGGCATTTCTCTCCTTCAAGCCCCGGATAATGACTTCTTCTTCTTCGGCCTGGGTCATGGGCGGGAGCAGCTTGGCCAGCAGGTGCATGGCAGCGGGGAATCCCGGCGAGGCGCCGGTGAACTCGCCGGAGGCGTCCTTGGGAACCGGCATGCCCGCGAAGGTGGGGCTCTCTTTCGTGATGCCGGCCAGTTTCAGGGCGGCGCTGTTGTAGACGGCAACACCGCGACGGGAGCCGACCAGAGCGATCGGCACCTCAGCCGAAACCTCGTCGAGGTCCTTGCGGGTCGGCCGGGGATTGATCGCCCAGCCGAGGGTGGTGAAGACCACCTGGCCGGGCTTGGCCGTCGCGACCGCCTTCTTGAGCCGGGACTGCATTTCCGCTTTCGACGATACGCCGATCATGTCCACGCCGCGGCCCGTGAGTCGGACGGTGTTGAACATATGGTCGTGATTGTCCGACAGGCCCGGAATCACGGTCGCGCCCTTGAGGTCCACCAGGCGGGTGCCCTTGCCGGCCAGGGCCTTGACCTTCTTGTTCGTTCCCACGGCAATGAACTTTTCCCCCTGGACGGCGAAGGCCTGCTGCACGGTAAAACCCTTGTCCACGGTGACGACTTTACCGTTGAAGAAGACCGCGTCGGGCGCACTGAGTGCATACGCACTGCCGGCCAAGAAAAGCAACATTGAAACCAGGATCAACCCAAACCGCATCTTAAAGCGCATCGCAATACCCCCCTCAAATGTTATTGTGAACATTCGAAAAGACCGTCTCCCTTTTTCCGACCTTTCCACCAGCGGCAACACCTGTCTGCCGCTCATCCGCTGCATACAAATCCAGACTTTCCGATACGTTCCGGAAATTTCGCTCCGCGGGCTATCGAAAAAATGCATTCGTTGCAGTTCCAGTATGACAAAGCACCTTTTGTCATGGTCCATTCACTTCGTCAATCCGAAAAACACGATTTGCGCTCAGGGAGCGTCTCATGCGTTCAGGACCTGATCCAGGTCTCCATCGGGGACGTCGAAGGTCAGGCCGGTCGGCGGGAGAGGCTCTTCCCGGAAGAACGCCGGAAGCCGATCGGCGGAGCTGTCGATCCCCGCGGCCCTGTTGAAGGCCAATTCCGTTTTAAGGATAGCCTTGCCGATGGCCAGCACCTCTTCCACGGGAAAAGGCCGGCCAATGGCGCTGCCGAGCAGCTGGGAGATGAGCTCCATTTCCGGGGGGAGCGGTCCCACAAAGAGGCACAACCCCATATGGTCGAGAACGGCACTCATGATCTGTAGGTCCCGGGAAGCCCTGGCCTGCCCTTCCCGGGAATGGCAATCGACCCCCGCCCTGCCGGGCAGGAGATTGCCCGCCGTATGATCGGCCCCCATCGGGGAGGTCGCGTAGGTCACGCCCGTTCCTTTGAGCGCTCGGGGGTCATAACCGGACAGACCCTGCCCCTTTACGGCCGCCACGCGACGGACACCGAACGACTGACCGGTGACGGTCGCCCCCTGACCGAGAATGAGTCCCAGGGCCGTTCCTTTTGCCGCCTCGTCCAACAGTTGCAGAGCGGCCTTGCCATCGCCGAAGGACGCCAGCCCTTCTTCCATGGCCACGGCGATGGCCTGTCCCATCTCCATCGTATCCAAACCGTAATCGTCACAACGACGGTCCAGAGCGGCGATCACATCCAGGGAATCGATCCCCAGGTTGGAACCCATGAGGGCGATGGTTTCGAACTCCAGGCCGGCGGTCAGGTCTTTACCCTGCGAATCCGGATAGACGTTGGAACAGCGAATGACGCATCCGGGAGAACAGGCATGGCCGGTTTTTCCGCCCCGCGACTTCGTCGCTTCGGCCAGAGTGGCCCCATTGATCTTCTCCGCCCCTTCGAAACAACCGGCGCGGTAATTTCGGGTCGGCAAACCGCCGACGGCATTGATGGGATTCACCAGACTCGCCGTTCCGAAGCGGGTCAGGACTTCCTTGGCCGTCACCAGAGACTTGGCCCAGGCGCGGGCCACCTTGTTGAAGCGCTCCCGGTCCGCAATCGGCAGAAGCCCTTCCCCCGCGCCCTGATCGTCGATGACCAGCGCTTTGATCCCTTTGGCGCCCAGGACGGCGCCCAGCCCTCCGCGTCCGCAATGGCGGCAGGGCCTTCCGTCCAGATCGGTGACGGCGATGCTCGCCGCCCCCATTTTCCGTTCGCCTCCCGGGCCGATGGAAAGGATGCCGACCTGCGCACCGTGCATTCGCTGCAATCGCGCCGCGGTGTCATAGTTGCCCAAGCCCGCCAGATCCTGCGCCGGGAAGAACTCCACGGCCGAAGAGGTCACCTTGACGACGGAGCAGCCGGGAGGGTCGGGGGCGCCTTCCAGGACAATCGCCTTGATCCCCAGATTCGCCAGTTTTTTCGCCACGACGCCGCCGGCATTGCTCTCCTTGATGCCCCCGGTCAGGGGGCTTTTGGCCCCGACCGACAGACGGGAGGAACAGGGGGCCAGGGTCCCGGCCAGAAGCCCAGGGGCGATCACCAGTTTATTCTTTGCCCCCAGTGGATCAACACCGGGATCTACTTCGTCTGCGATCAGCTGCGCTGTCAGCCCCCGTCCGCCCAAAAGGGCGTGCCGGTCCGGAACCGCCTCCCAGCGAATCGTCTTTAGGGTCATGTCGATACGAAGGATTCTGACCATGCAGCGGCCACCTCGAATGCACTTCCTAACCGCCCAGCCCCTCTGTCGAGGGTGGCGGCAACGCGACTGGCTATCCGGCCCGACCAGGGCGCACCATCTTTTCAGCAATGGCTGCCGCGACCTCGGTGGTGGAAGAGGTCCCTCCCAGATCGTAGGTCCTCACCTTCCCTTCGGCCAGGACCTCGGCCACTGCCTGCGTTATCCGCGCGGCAGCCGCGGCTTCTCCCAAATGGTCGAAGAGCATCTGGCCGGCCATGATCGCGGCGATCGGATTGACGATGTTCCTGTCGGCATGTTTGGGAGCGGTCCCGTGGATGGGCTCGAAGACCGCCATGGTGTCACCGACATTGCCGCTGTAGGCCAACCCCAAGCCGCCCATGATGCCGGCGCCCACATCGCTCAGGATATCCCCGTTGGCATTCTCGGCGAGGACCACATCCAGCCTTTCCGGCTTCATCACGATCTCCATGGCGCATGCATCGATCATCATCTCCTCGGCCTCGAGCCCCGGATACTCTTGACTGATCTGTCGAAACAGCTGCCGCATCGGCTCATCGGTGTGGGGCAAGGCGCCTGCCTTGTGGGTGAAGGTCACCTTGCGGCGGCCCTTCTTCAGGGCCCACTCGAAGGCGAAGCGGATGATCTTCTCCATCCCGCGGGTGGTGAATACCCGCAGGCTGACATGCCGGTCTCCTTCGCTGTATCCCCCCATGCCATAGAGCCCCTCGGTGTTTTCCCTGATCAGGACCAGATCGGCCTGAGGATGGAGCGGCGAGGTTCCGGGAAAGGATCGGATCGGGCAGACCTTGGCATAAAGGTCAAATCCCCGCTTGAATCCGTGGAGGATCTTCTCCGTATGGGGAGGACCGGCCGCGCCGAACAGCACCGCGTCGGTCTTCTTGATCTCTTCGGCAAGCTCAGTCGGGAAAGGATTTCCATACCTGGCGACCGCTGCCGCCCCGGCATCGAGATCCACCAGATCCAGAGAAAAAGGCGATATGTCCGCAAGGGCCTCCAGGACCATCCTAGCGGCCCTGACGACATCCCTGCCGATCCCATCGCCGGGGATGATCCCGATCCGATACCGTTTCCTGCTTTCCACGGGGCCCACCTCTCTTAACAGGCGAAGGTATTTTTCAACACCCTGTGAAGGCGCATATTTTCCAGCGCCGTTCATTGCAGTCTCATGAAATGGGATTTGCCGGGAACGAAGCCCGTCGCGGGCCCCGCTCCCGGCGAACATCTTTGCGCCTCTCCCTGACTCTCGCTACTTCGCCGGCGTTCCCATTTCGGCCATGAATTTCTTGTAAAAGACAATCTCGTTCTGGGCGTATTTCATCATCTCGTCAGGGCCCATGAAATTCAAGTCGATGTCCACTTTGGCCAGCTGCTTTTCAATGGCCTGGCCGTCTTCATCGTAAACTTTCCGAAAGGCGGCGTAGATCTTGTCCACGTTTTCCTTGGGCGTGCCTTTGGGCGCCCAGAGCCAGGAAGCGGCGCCGAAGAGGTCCTTGAAGAGCGGAAAACCGAGTTCCACCAATGTGGGCACCTCGGGAAACAGCGGGCTCCGTTTTGCAGAGCTGACTGCGATGCCGCGGAGCTTGCCCTTGGTCACCATCGTGGACATAGCCATGCTGATGCCCAGATCGGTATGCCCGCCGAGGACCGCCACATTGACCCCCACCGTTCCCTGCTGAGGAATATGGGTCGCCTTGAACCCGCGCTCTTTTTCGAAATAGCCCATCATCAGGTGAGGCGGACTCATATTGCCCGGGGTGGCATAGGTCATCCTCTTTGTCTTTGCGGCGCCCATCCAGTCGACGAAGGTTTTATAGGGGCTGTCGTCCTTCACGGTAAAAATGGACGGATTGTTGGTGAGGCAGACAATGGGAGTAAAATCATCCAGGGAGTAACCCACCTTCTGCGCCAGGGGCGTGGTCAAGAGCGACCCGGCATTCCCGAAGAGCAGCGTGTAGCCATCGGGCTTTGACTTGGCCACATAGGCAGCGCCGATGGCCGCGCCGGCCCCCGGCTTGTAGCTAATCACGATCGGCTGCCCCAGGATCTTCTGGACCTTTTCCTTGAAGGGGGCAAAGGCCTGGTCCGTTCCTCCGCCGGCCGCCAAGGGAATCACGATTTCGATCTGCCGGTCCGGGAAACCCGCCGCCGGCGTAAAAGAGGGGCCTGCCAAAATGAGACTCAACCACGCAACTGCGAAAATTCCAATTTTTCCGGTTCTTTTCATTTTTCCCTCCCTCGAATGATGTGCGTTAAGTGTCCCTAATTCGAAAAAACACTCTATTGTTCGCTTTCCGCTGTCTTTTCGATCTCTTCAAAAATGATCCTTGAAGACCTTGCGTTTCAAGAAAGGCAATAGGGGCAGGGAAAAGAGGATCGTCCCCAGGACCATCAAACTACAGGAAATGGGTCGCGTAAAAAAAATCCCGAAGCTGCCCTCGGACATGAGGAGTGACTTTCGCAGAGAACTCTCCATGATCGGGGACAGGACAACCGCAAACACGAACGGCGCTCCCTCATAGGCAAATTTTCGCATCAGGTATCCCAGGAAGCCGAAGACCACCATAATGATGATTTCCCAGAGATTGTTCTGGAGGCTGTACACGCCGATGACGCAGAACAGCAGGATGAAGGGAAAGAGGATCTGATAGGGGACCTTCAGCAGCCGGACCCAAACGCCGATGAGGGGAAGATTGAGGACCAACAGCATCACGTTCCCCACGTACATGCTGGCGATCACTCCCCAGAACAGGGCCGGATTTTCCGTGATGAACATCGGGCCGGGCTTTATCCCATACATCATGAGCGCCCCCATGATCAGCGCCATCACCACATTGGCCGGGATTCCCAGGCTGACCAGGGGGATGAAATTGGCGGCCACCGCCGCATTGTTCGCCGTTTCGGGCCCGGCAACCCCGGCGATGGCGCCGTTTCCGAACCGCTCCGGGTGGCGGGAAAGCCGCTTTTCCAATGCATAGGAGGTAAAGCTCGCCATCACGAACCCGCCTCCGGGAAGGAGCCCCAGCAAAAAACCGATAAAGGTTCCCCGAAAGATCGGGGCGATGCTCTCTTGCCAATCCTGGCGGTTGGGCAGAAGGTGCCTCAATTGGGGAATCTGTTTCATGACGGTGACTTCCGTTTCCGCCTCGATGTTCGCCAAGACCTCCGCAATGCCGAAGGTCCCCATGACGATGGGGACCAGCCCGATCCCGTCCATCAGCGTCAGGCTTCCATAGGTGAAGCGCAGGTCGCCCGTGAACATGTCCATCCCCATCGTTCCCAGGAATGTTCCGAAAACCGCCATGATGGCCGCTTTGATAATCGATCCCGAGGAGAGATAGAGCAAGATGGAAAAACAGAAAAAGATCAGGGCGAAATATTCGGGCGGACCGAATTTCAAGGCCACATCGCCCAGAATCGTGGAGGCGATCATCAGCCCCAGGACACTGAGCGTACCGCCGATAAAAGATCCGAAGGCGGCAATCCCGAGGGCGGCGCCGGCCCTTCCCTTAAGGGCCATCTTGTGACCATCGACGCAGGTCATGACCGAAGCGGTCTCCCCGGGGATATTGACGAGGATGGCCGTGGTGGAACCGCCATACATGGCGCCATAGACCACGCCGGCCAGGACGATGAGACCGGAAGTCGGATTGAGATGATAGGTGGCAGGCATCAGCAGGGCGATGGTCGCCGCAGGACCCAGTCCGGGCAGCACGCCGATCAAGGTGCCGACGAGCACACCGAGGAAACAATAAGTCAGGTTCTGCCCTGTGAGCACAACCAGGAAGCCGTTGTAAAGGTTGGTCAGTACATCCATGCTGCCCTCCGCAATCCAATCAACAGACCCTCTCGTCCCTGCCTGTCACTGTGAACTTTATGCTTTCCGGAAACATTCCTCCTTATGGGTTGCGGGGTCCCGAGGACGCCCTTGGGCATCCCGGCCTGCGATTCAGAATCCGAAGCTCCCTCGGGGGAAACGTATTTTCAGACAATATTCGAAGATGAAAAAACTGGACAGAGTGGCCGTGACCGCGACCGCGACCGTTTTTTTCCAATTCATGTTTCCCAGCCGGCAATTGGCCCCGACCCAAAGGACGGTGACCAGCAGAAATCCCAGGACCTCCAACAGGAGCGCATAGCCTGCAAGATATCCGAGGGCAAGAATCAATTTTTTCCAGGATATCGCCTGTTCTTTACAAACCGTCGGGGGGGAAGCAGTGGTACCATAATTGAAGATAAAAAGGACCATTCCCAGCAGCAAAAGCAGTAACCCGCATCCCAGGGGAATGAGTCCGGGACCCGGGGCGGATACCGAACCGGTTCCCAGTCGAATCGATTCTACACCGATGGCCATTCCGATGGCCATCCAGAGGAGTCCGCCCAGACGATCGTACCTTTGCATATAGTCACCTCACACCAGGGAGGAAGGGGCCGGCCGGACCCCCCATTCAAGAGCGACACAAAGAAAATGCGGACGGGTTAGGGTGCAGTCACCAACCCGTCCTGGCAAGAGCGATCAGGGTTCGCGCTGTTGCTGCATGCCGGAGACGGAGCCTTCGCGCTTCGGTTTGCCGTCCAGCATGAAGGTCACGGAGCGGCAGGGGACGGTCCCATGGTTGAACCAGGCGTGGTTGTTGCCCCGGCCGATGAAGACATCGCCCGGCTTCAAAATCACTTCATCCTTGTCATTGATGCAGGTGACTTCGCCCGAGATCACGATCTTGAAGTCGATGGTATCGGTCTTGTGCAGGGGGGGACGCTTGGTCTTGTCGCCCGGGCCCAGTTCGGAAAACATGAAGCGGGCCCCGCCCGGAGGAGGGGCCGTCCCCAGGATGCGGTCGCCCATGTCCTCGTCGCCCATAAAGTCGGCCGGTACCGACTCGACGCACCACAGAAGGGCGGAGACCATCCGCGGATTGGGAAACTTGAGGTTGGTCGCGTAGCCGTCCTTCCAGACGTACGACTTGCCTTCCGCGTCATGGGCGGTGACGACGCGACGGATCTTGGGGTCCTTTTTCTCGAATGTGACTTCCGGTGTGCTTTCCGTCATCGGTTTCTCCTTTCCTTCCTCAAGCGAATTTGAAATTCTGGCAACCGGGACTGCGCTCATGGACGAATTCAGCGCTTCCCACTAACCTTGGTTTCGGTCAGCGGGTGCCTGTCGCCCAGCGTGGGAACGTCATAACAGTTGACGACGATGGCGGCCTGGGAATAGCGACCGCAGTTCACGACCACTTCCAGCAGCACCTCTTCGCCGAGCATGGCCAGCGCCCGATCGTACGTGGCCTGGCTCAGATGCTTGGCGCGGAGGATCTCGGTAGCCACATCATAGACCACCTGTTCGTCGTCGCTCAACTTCGGAGCTTTGCCCTTGAGGATTGCCGCCACCACCTCCGGGGCCAAGCCGGCCTTGACCGCCGCCTCCTCATGCACCACCCACTGATAGTCGCAGTTCCATTCCCGCGCCACCACCAGGATCAAGAGCTCCGTGAGTCGCTTGTTGAGCTTGCCGAGCTTGCGGAGCGCCTCGCCGACCTTGTTCATCGCGTCGGCCAGTTCGGGATGGCGGATATAGACCGTGAAGGGGCCGCCGAAAACCAGTCGCGGGCCGGCCACTTCCTTGTAAACGCGTTGCTGTTCGGGAGTCAGTTTTTCGTATACCACTTCTGGAACGCGGGCCATTGGAACCTCCTTCAAGATGTTATGGTTTACGAGATTGCCGCTTTACCTGATCGCCCTTTGCGAGTGCCTGTCGCCTGACCGGCGCCCGTCCTTTCGCGTTTTACGAATCCGCGCGCCGCCGAAATCTTTCCCGACGCATCGAGCAACATCGGCAGGTAGGTCTTGAGCAGCTTGCTCACACTGACCTGGTGACTGAAGACCGGCATGTTGACCGCCCCTTCGACGCAACCCTGCTTGTCGAAGATAGGCACCGCAATGGCCCGGACGCCCTTGGTGAACTCTTCGTCATTGAGGGCGTAGCCCTGCCTCCGCACCTCCTCCAGACGGATGAGCAATTTTTCGCCTTTTTCCCCGATGCTTTTGGCCGCTTCGGGATCGGCGAAGAGGACCGAAAGTACCTCCTGGAGCCTGTCCGGGGGCAGATGCGCCAGAATAACCCTGCCGCAGGCCGTCTGGTAGACGTTCACCCGGCTTCCCACCTGGATATTGATCTTGAGCAGATCCCGTTTGCTGATGTGCTCCACATAGAGAATTTCTGTTCCGTCGAGAATGGTCAGATTGACATTTTCACCGCAGAGACGGGACAACTCCTCAAGATAAGGAAGGGCGACTTCCTTCAACTTCAGCCCCGACAAGAACACGGCACCCAACGACATGATGCGCGGACTCAGGTAATACTTTTTCAATTTGGAATCGAAATAGAGAAAGTCCGCGGAAGAGAGTGTATGCAGGAGACGGAAAACCGTCGCTTTCGGCAGCCGCGTTTTCAGGACAATCTCCTG
>JAKAFS010000050.1 GCA_021817825.1 Deltaproteobacteria bacterium
AGGCAAACTGACGTTGCCGCTCATCAGGACGATGAAAAAATGCACCCCCGAGGAGCGGTTGTTCATCCGGAAGGGGATCGAGGAGAAAGACGAGGCGACCACAGCGGAGATCCTCGCCCTGATCCAGCGTTACGACGGCATCCCCTACTCCCTGGGCAAGGCCAAGTCCTGCATCGACGAAGCCAAGGGATTTCTGGCCCCCTTCGCCGATTCGGAAGCCAAGACCGCGCTTGCCGCCATCGCCGATTACATCGTCGCCCGGCGGCTCTAAGGCTCCTACAGATTCGCCGGAGCGGAATCAACGCTCAAGGTCAAAACGTTCTTCTCGCCTGCGCGCCGGTATTGAATATCCTGAACCAGCTGTTTGACGAAGAAGATCCCCAGCCCGCCGATCCGTCGCTCATCGATGTCCGCCTCCAGATCGGGGTCGGTCCTGTCCAGAACATCAAAAGGAACCCCCCGGTCGCAGACCTCTATTCGCAGTTTCCCGGCCTCAGCGCCCTGGCAGGCGATCTCCACATCGCCCGCACCCTCCGGATAGGCGTAGCTGAAGATGTTCACCAGGATCTCCTCCATGACGAGTTCGATCTCCCGCATCCGCTCCGGCCCGAAGCCCTGCCGTTCGGCGCAGGAGTCGACGAACCCGAGCAAAAGCGGTAGCGATTCCAGTTTGGCCGGCGCACTGATCGTGTCAGGAATGGCCGCCATTCAGATCTCCCGGAGCGCCTCTTCCTCCGTGTCGTAGATCTTGAAGATGGAACCGAAACCGGAGATCTTGAAGACGTCTTTCACCGGCCCCTTGAGATCGGCAAAGAGGAGCTTGCCGTCCTTCGCCTTGAGTTGCTTGGCCGAGGACAGAATGCTCCGCAGGCCGGCGCTGCTGATATATTCGAGACCGCCGAAATTGAGAATCTGAATGCAATCCCCATCGGCCATCAGCGCCATCAACCCCTTTTCAAAATCGGGCGCCGTCACCGCATCGATCCTTCCCTTGACCGATACGACCACCGCGCGACCCTCTTTCCTTGTGGTAACCTCCATCTGTTCCCCCTTTCCCGTTCGCTTTCGGAACCGCGCCGCTGGCGGTTCCTTTTGATCCCGGCATTCTCGTTTTGAAACGACCGCAGGGAATGGGCCGAAAAAAAACCGGCGACGTGTCTTCATGTCATATTTTTGGGTCCATGTCAAAACCCAAAAAGGGCACGCAGCGCCGCTGCGGAGAGTGGAGAAGGGATGCCATCGCGTTAATTTTTCGTTGTCTTTTCTCCGGGTCTATGTCAAAAGAAGCCAGCAGTCCGCACCCAGAGGGAATTCGATGTCGTTCGTTCGCACCCTGTCGTTCCTAGGGCATTTTTGCTCGGCATTGTCGTTTCCCCCGCATCGAAGGCAGATCACTATAGATAACAAGGAGAACCGACCATGCATGCAAGACCGCTTTTCGTCGCAACGGCGATGTCCCTGATCGTCCTTGCCTCGGCACCGCTGATCGCGGCCACACCGGAAGAATCCCTCCGCAAGAGCTTCCCGCAGATCCAGGTGGACAGCCTCCAGCCCTCCGCCGTTCCCGGTCTCTACGAAATCGTTTCCGGCGGCCAGATCCTCTATTATGTTCCGGGACCGGAGTACATCATCGCCGGAGCGATCCACACCCGGGACGGAAAAAACCTGACCCAGGAGCGGGCCATGGAGATCATGGCCAAGAAACTCAAGGAGATTCCCCTCGCCCAGGCCCTGAAGATCGGCGACGGTCCCCATAGGGTGATCGAAATCACCGATCCGGATTGCCCCTACTGCCGGCGGGCATCAGCCTATCTCAGCGCTCGCAAGGACCTGACGCGCTACGTTTTCTTCCTGCCGCTGCCCATGCACAAGGATGCCGAGGCCAAGGTCCGGTACATCTTTTGCGCTCCGGAACGGGGCGCCGCCTACGAAGAAGCCATGAGCGGCAAACTGGACGACATGAAGTTCAAACCCTGCACGGACGCCGGGGCGGAGGCCCTTCTGAAGGCCCATAAGGAAATTGCGGAGCGGGCCGGCATCAACAGCACGCCCTTCTTTCTCATCGACGGCCAGGTCGTCAACGGCGCCGATATTCCGTTGATGGAAAAGATTCTGGGCAGCAAGAAATGAGCGCCTGCGGGCAGCGAAGAAGGAGAGAACCGCGATGTTGAAAGAAACTTACCTGGAAAGATATGCCGACGTCCTGCTCTGGGGACTCCGGACGGCGCGGCGCGACCGTTTGCAAAAGAGGGATGTCATCCTGATCCAGTACGATCCCGCCGCCCTTCGGCTTGCGGAGATCCTTTACGACAAAATCGTCGCCGCCGGGATGAACCCGGTGCAGCGCCAGGGGCTCACCGTCGCCATGGAGCGGTCCTTTTACGGAAAATCAGCGGACCGGCAGCTGGTCTTTCAACCGCCGGGAGAGAAGGAACTCCTGGAAAACCTCCAGGGGCGGATCTATCTCCACGCCCCCGACTCCCTGACCCACCTCAAGCAAGTCGATCCGGCCCGGATCGGCAAGGTGCTGGTCGCCCGCAAACCGCTGCGCGACATCCTCGAACGGCGCGAACAACAAGGCGTTTACGGCTGGACCCTCTGCACCCTGCCGACACCGGAGCTGGCGGAGCAAGCGCATACGACGCCGGAACTCTATGCCCGGCAGATCATCCGGGCCTGCTATCTCGACCGGAAGGACCCCGTCGCCCGCTGGGAAGAGATCAAAAAGGAGGCCACAGAGATCAAGCGCTGGTTGGGAAGTCTTCCGACGGCCTGTTTCCATATCGCCTCCGCCGGATGCGATCTCAAAATCACGCCTGGTGAGCAGCGGAAATGGGCGGGCGTCTCGGGCCACAACATCCCCAGCTTCGAACTTTTCGTCTCTCCGGACTGGCGCGGCACGGAAGGGGTCTACACCGCCAACCTTCCCTCCTACCGGAGCGGCAACTACGTCGAGGGGGTGCAGCTGACCTTCCGCAAAGGAACGGCGGTGGACATCCGCGCCGAAACCGGCGAGGACTTCACCGTCAAACAGCTGAAGATGGATCGGGGGGCGGCGCGGATCGGCGAGTTTTCCCTGACCGACAACCGGTTTTCCCGGATCGACCGGTTCATGGCCGACACCCTCTTCGATGAAAATTTCGGCGGCCCCTTCGGCAACTGCCACATCGCCGTGGGCTCCTCCTATACCGACACCTACAAAGGCGATCCGGCCACCATGACGAAAGACCTGAAGCGATCGCTCGGCTTCAACGATTCGGCCCTTCACTGGGATCTGGTGAATACGGAGGACAAGATCGTCACCGCCCACCTCAAAACGGGGAAGCGGATCGTGGTCTACGAAAAAGGGAGGTTCCGCCACTGAAAAAAGAGACGTTCTTTCGTCGCCATTCATTTTCGCAGTGCTCCGGGAGCGGGCATCAAAACCCGCTCCCGGAGCAGGAACCGTCGCCGCAGGAGGAGGTTCACCGTCGATCCAATTCCCCGCGGATGGCCAAGCCGATCCGCTCCAGGATGTAGGGTTTCCGGATATAAGCGCCGGCGCCCAGTTCCTGGGCTTTTTTCACGCGGTCGGTCTCGGAAAAACCGCTCACAATGATCGCCTTCTGGCCGGGCCTAAGGGCAATGATCCGGCGATAGGTTTCCAGACCGTCCATTCCCGGGTCCATGATCATGTCCAGGATCAGCAGATCGGCCTCGTTTTGACTGAGGTATTGCAGGGCCTCCTCGCCGCCCGAGACGGCGGCGGCCCGATAGCCGAGCCGGGCCAACATGCAGAGGGCCAATTCCCGCTGTTCCGGCACATCGTCCACCACCAGCACCGTCTCCCCTCTGCCCCCATAGGATTCGGGCGCAATCGCCGTCCGTCCCTCGACCAGTTCCTCCCGGGTGACGGGGAAAAAGAGGGTAAAGGTGCTGCCCTTGCCCGGCTCGCTGCGGACGTCGATATAGCCACGGTGATCTTTCATCGTCCCCCAGACCACGGCGAGTCCCAGCCCGGTGCCGCTTCTGCCCATCACCTTCTTGGTGTAGAAAGGCTCGAAGATCTTCCCCATGTCCTGGCGAGGAATCCCCATGCCGTTGTCCGAGACGGTCAGGACCGCATAATCCCCTTCCTGGATTTCATCGTAGCCCCGGACCGGCTGGTCCATATACCGGTTGCCCGTCCGAACCAACACCTCTCCCGGGCCGGTAATGGATTCGGCGGCATTGGAAATGAGATTCATGATCGTCTTGCTCAAATGGACGGGAGACCCCTGGATGTTGAGCAGATCCTCGTCCAGCTCCATCACGAATCGCACCTGGGGATGATGGGCCTTGAGATTTTCCAACTCCGGGGTGAGGAAATAATCGGAAACGAGCCCGTTGAGGCTGACCACTTCCGAAATGGCCACTCCCCTTCTGGCCAGGGTCAGCAGGTCCTGGATGATCGCGGCGCCCCTTAGACCGGACTGGAGGATGTTTTCCACATACCTGCGCTGGGGGCTTCCCTCCGGCATCGCATTCAGCAGCAGCTCCGAATAGCCGACCAGGGCGCCGAGTACATTGTTCAGGTCATGGGCGACCCCACCGGCCAGGGTCCCGACCGCCTCCATCTTTTCCGCCCGGCGCAGCCGCTCCTCCAGCCGCAGTCGTTCCTCCTCCGCCTCCTTTCGCCAGGTGATGTCCTGGTTGGTTCCCTCGTAGTAAAGCACCTTTCCCTGTTCGTCGCGGACGACGTGGGCATTGGCCGACAGCCAGATCCGTCGTCCATCCTTGCGCTGCGCCTGGTACTCGAAGTTTTCCACCCGCCCGTACTCGGCGAGGATCTCCCTGAACAGGGTCCGGTTTTGGGGCACGGCATAATGCTGGGTAGCCATATCCTGAATGGTCGCGATCATCTCTTCGGGCGATCCGTACCCGCATATCTTCGCCATCGCGGGATTGACGCTGATGTACCGGCCTTCCGGGGTGCTCAAAAAAATGCCTTCGATCGCGTCTTGGAAAATGCTCCGGTAGCGTTTTTCGCTGTGCCGCAGTTCCTCGGCCATCTGTTTGCGTTCGGTGATGTCTTCCACGACGGTGATGTTCCGTAGTGGAACTTCCCCCGGTTTCCAAAGCGGCGACACCAAGATGTTCGCCCAAATGACTTTGCCGTCCTTGCGGATATAGCGCTTTTCGAGACTGAAGCTCCCGATCTTCCCGTCCTTGAGAAGCGCCATCTTTTCCCTATGCAGATCGCGGTCTTCCGAGTGGGTCACGGCCCAGGAGGTGGTGGCCAGCATCTCCGCTTCGGTCATGCCGAAGATTTCACAATGGCGCCGGTTGACCGTCAGATAGCGGCCCGTCTCGGTATCCTTTTCGGCGACCCCCACCGCAGCCTGCTCGAAGAGGGGACGAAACCGCGCTTCGCTCTCCCTAAGCGACCGTTCGGTCTTCTTGAGATCGGCGAAAAGCCGGGCGCTGGCGATCGCCCCGGCGATCTGATCCGCGATCCGCTGCGCCAATCGGAGGTCCCCTTCCGTATAGACGTTCGGTGTCCGGGCCCGGAAATTCAGAACGCCGATGACCGTATCCCGGGCAATCAGGGGAACGCTCAGAAAGGAGCGCACGCCGGCCTGGTAATTGCCGGAGAGAGAGGGAAAGCGGCGGACAAATTCCGCCTCGCTTTGGGGATGGAGCAAGAATCCCTTGCGCGTCCGCATGATCGCCTCGCTGAAGGTTCCCGAAAGGGGAAAGAGATCCCCCAGGCTCCGGCCCGGCACCTCCATGCCGGTCACATAGGCAATCTTCACGGCGTCGTCATGCAGGTGGCACTGGCTCACGCCGAGCCGGTCGAAGGGAATCAGTTTGCGCACCTCGACAGCAAAGGGTTCGTAAACTTCTTCGATATCCAGGGTGGAACCGATCAGTCGGCCGATTTCGACGAGGACCTCCGTCTCCCGGGCCTGCCGTCCGTCATGCTCACGACTTAGCCGCAGGGCCTCTTCCGCCCGTCGGGATTCGGTGACGTCGCGCGCAATCCCCTGGGAAAATCGAAAACGCTTGTCGGACCGTTGGATTTCTTCATCGGCCACATCCCACATTCCGCGGGCCGACAATTCAACCCAGGTGGTGCGGCAAGAGTAGTCCAGGGCGCCGCGTTCCTTGCCCACCAGGCGGATCTCCAGATTCCGCATGCCTCGCTCCCCGGTGCGCCGTTCGACAAAATGGGTTTCAGCCTTGACCAGGTCCTCGGGATGGATCAGGTCCGTAAAGGGCCGTCCGATCAGTTCCTCCGGCGCATATCCCAGCTTTCGAACGGCCGCGGAGACGAAGGCGATCGTCCCGTCTTCCCTGAGGCGATAGATGATATCGGGTGTCAAATCGACGAGCGAACGGTAGTCCGCTTCGGTGATCTTCAAGGCCTCATCGGCCGTTTCTTTTGTTTTCAGGGAGTAAGTCAAGTCCCCGGCCCGGCGCCACAATAAGACGGAACGCCAGACCACCGCCGCCAGGACGCAGAAGAGCAGGAGGATGACGGCACCGCTTTCGAGGGTGCCGCTCGGTCCGCTGAACAGCCCCCCCACCGGGATCGTTTGCGCAAAAACCGGCGCCGGCCCAATTGTCAGCTCCCCCGCCCAAGGAGCCGCCGTCAGGATCAAAATGCGGAGTCTCAGGGATTTTTCGAACATAGACATTTCCCCTCCCCCCACCGGGGCAATGACGACTAAATTACCAACCGCTACCCGAGCACCGGAATCTCGTACCGTTCTAACGCCGCGGGATCCTCCCGGTCCGTTTTGAGGGCATAGGGGAGATAATTCAGGATGTCCTGGGCGGTGATCCCATCCTCCCCCTTGTCCGCCGCGGCCAGGTCCCCGGAAAGTCCGTGCAGAAAGACTCCTTTGCGCACCGCCTCCTCGATGGGCAATCCGAGGCCGGCCATGGCGGCGATCGTCCCGGTGAGGACATCTCCCGCCCCGGCCGTAGCCATGCCGGGATTGCCGGTCATATTGATGAACACCCGCCCTGAAGGGGTCCCGATCAGGGATCGGGCCCCCTTCAGGACGATCCAGGCCTTCAAGTCCGCAGCCGTCTCCTGGAGGACGGCCATCCGTCCCCTTTCGATTTCGGGAAGCGGCCGCCCGGTGAGCCGCGCCATCTCTCCTAAATGGGGGGTCAGCACCGTCGGGGCACGGCGGTCCCGGATGATCTCCCGATGGCCGCAAAGGGCGGTGATCCCGTCGCCGTCGAGCAACAGCGGTCTGACGATCCCGGCGGCCAGCTCCCGGACCAGTTGCTGGGTCTCTTCGGCCAGGGACAGGCCCGGACCGATGACCACCATATCGACCCGCTGGGCCAAAGCGAGGAGCGCCTCCCGGTTCGCAAGAGCGATGCTCCCGGACGCCGTCTCCTGCTGAGGAACGAAGACGATCTCGCTCCCCCGGGTCGCCAGAAAGGGGGTCATGGTGCGCGGTGCGGCGAGCCGGGCATATCCCCCCCCCGCCTTGAGCAGGGACATGGCGGCAAAATAGGGAGCGCCGAAGTAGCCCTGAGCGCCGGCGATGAACAGGACGTCTCCCATCGCCCCCTTATGGGCGGTCCGCTCCCGCAGCGGCAAGGGAATGAAGGCGTTGGTCGAAAGGGGCAGCGCCTCGTCTTCATATAGACAGGGGGGAAAGGAGATGTGGCAGACCTGGAGGCTGCCGCAGAGGCCCGCTCCCGGATAGAGCAGGTTGCCGATCTTCGGAAGGCCGAAAGCGACGGTATGGTCCGCCCGGACCGCCGTTCCCATCACCTCGCCCGTGTCGCCGTTGACGCCGGAAGGAATGTCGAGACTGAGGACCGGCCTGCCGCTCAGGTTCAGCAGATCGATCGCCTCCTTGAAGAGACCGCTCACCGGGCGATCGAGCCCCGTGCCCAGGAGGGCATCGACGATCCCGTCGCAGTCGCCGAGAGCCGCCTCCAGGGCGACGGCGTCGGTCACTCGTTCCATCGCGATGGGCAGCTTGGCGACGATCTCCAGATGGGTCCGGGCCGCACCCTGGAACCGTTCGGGATCGCCGAGGAGGAAGACCTTGGGAGTCCCGCCGCCGGACAGGATATGCCGGGCCACGACCAGACCGTCGCCGCCGTTGTTTCCGGCGCCGCAAAAAAGAGCGTACTGTCTCCCGGCAACGCCGAACTCCCGCAGGAGGACCTGATAGGCCGCCTTTCCCGCGTTTTCCATGAGAATCTCTTCAGAGATCCCCAGTTCGGCGATGGCCTGCCGGTCCATCCGGCGCATTGCGCCGACACCGATGACCTTCATCTTTCACCCCTGACGTTGCGCATTCCGGACGTTCCCTGGTGGATCAGTCTTGTTTCGCCGCTGCCTTCCCAATTGCCCACTCCCTTTTTGGCCTTTGGCTTGCGGCAGAAGCATCCATTTCCTCTGCATCTGTTATCGGCCGATTTCTTGCCGATCATAAGCGATCGGACCTGCTTTTTAAAGCACCATTTCCTCCGCGAAGAGACCAAGGAGCGGCCCTGTCATCTCTTTTCCAGTGGTCCTACCCAGAGGCGGTTGCGCGCGAAGTCTCTGCGGCCAGGAGCGTCTCCAGCGCCCCGGGGTCCGTCACCGGCGGCAGGCAGGAAAAGCCGCGGCAGACATAGGCGGCAGCCCGTCCGTCAATGGCTTCCATCTCCCGCGTAAAAGGGGCAAGGGCGACAATTTCCGGTCCCTCCTCCCCTTCGGGACGTAGCAGGAGCGTCAAGGTCGGAAGGTAGTGACGTCCGAGCGCCGCCAGCAACCCGGCCGTGTCTTCTCCTCCGGGCCGTCCGGCGATCACCACCTCGCAGGAAGGAGCGGCCAGACTCTCCAGGCCGGCCATCCACTGGCAATGGGCGGCGGGCATCCGCGAAAGGCGGCCGCCGAAGGCATGGGCCAGCGCTGCCGCCCCTTCCTCACGTCGCGCCTCGCCGGTCAGCCGGCCGAGGCGGAGCAGATTCATCATCGTCACGGCGTTTCCCGACGGGACGGCTCCGTCGTGGCTTTCTTTCAGCCGGGCGAGAAGCGGTTCGCCGTCGTCGGCCGTGGCGAAATATCCCCCGGCAGGATCGCGGAAGCGGCGGTCGAGGACCTCCTGAAGAGCCAGGGCCGTTTTCAGGTCCGAGACCGCAAAGCCCGCCTCGTAGCACTCGATCAGCCCCCAGATCAAAAAGGCGTAGTCGTCGAGCGTCGCCGCCAGGGCTGCCTCTCCCTTGCAGAGGCGGTGGAGGAGCCGCCCCTCCGGCGTCTTCAGCCGCGTCAGAATGCAGGACAGTGCAGTCCGGGCCGCCGCCAGATAGCGGGGCTCGCCCAGGACCCGGGCGGCCCGGGCCAGGGCGGCGATGATCAGGCCGTTCCAGTCGGTCAGGATCTTGTCGTCCCGCTGCGGCCGGACCCGCTTTGCGCGGGCGGCAAGGAGCCGAAGACGGATCGCCTCCAACCGCTGTTCAAAGGCCCCTTCGTCCATCCCGAAGCCCGTCGCGTTCCGCTCCGGGACTGCGGAAAGGTGCAGAACATTGGCGCCGGTCCTTTCCCCTCTTGCCGGATCGATGAAGTTGCCCGCCTCGGTCATGCCGAAGACGGCGGCCGCGAAGCGGGCCTCTTCGGGACCGAGGATCTCCCGCACCTCCGGGAGTCTCCAAAGGTAGAAGCGGCCCTCCTCGCCCTCGCTGTCGGCATCTTCGGCGGCGTAAAAGCCCCCTTCGGTTGCCTGAAGATCGGAAAGGACATAGCTGAGAATCTCCCGGGAAGAGCGGGCAAAGGCCGGATCGGCGGTCGCCTGGAAGGCCTCCAGGGTGGCAAGGGTCAAGAGCGCCTGATCGTAGAGCATCTTTTCGAAATGGGGGACGAGCCACTGCCGGTCGGTGCTGTAGCGGTGAAAGCCGAAGCCGAGCTGGTCGCAGATCCCGCCCCTTCTCAGCGCCGTCAGGGTTTGCGTCGCCAGCCGGATCGGTTCGGGAGCGAAGGTCCGCCAGCCGTGACGGATGAGAAAGATGAGCTGGTGGGGCATGGGAAACTTCGGAGCGGCGCCGAATCCGCCCGCCCCTTCGTCGTAGGCCGCCTTCAGTTCCTCCCGGGCCTGCGCCGTGACCTGCTCGGGGTCCAGACGTCCCGTCTCCCCGGCGCCTTTTTCGAGCAGCGCCGTCGTCATTTCGGCCGCCGCCGTTTCGACTTCGGCGCGCCGCGTCCGCCAGAGGTCCTCCAAAAGCGGGAGCAGCGTCACCAATCCCCGCCGGCCATAGCGATCTTCCTTGGGAAGATAGGTGGCGGCAAAAAAGGGGCGCTGATCGGGCGTCATGACGATGGTCAGCGGCCAGCCGCCGCTCCCGGTCATCAGCTGGCAGATGCGCATGTAGATCCCGTCGACGTCCGGCCGCTCTTCGCGATCCACCTTGATGGAGACAAAAGCGGCATTGAGCAGGACCGCGACCCTTTCATCCTCGAAGGATTCGTGGGCCATGACGTGACACCAGTGGCAGGTGGAATAACCGATGGACAAAAAGAGGGGTTTGTCCTCCTCCTTCGCCCGGGCAAAGGCCTCCTCCCCCCAGGGATGCCAATCCACGGGGTTGTCGGCATGCTGCAAGAGATAGGGGCTCTTCTCGTGCTGTAGATGGTTCAGGGTCCGGCGGTGGTTCATCGCCTTTCTCCTTTCCAGGCAGCCGCCTTTAGAGGATGTTGGCCAGATGCGCAAGGCCGCCGACGGGATCGCCGTGGAGGTGGACACGGAGAACGCGGCGCCCGGCATTGAGAAGGGCCCGGCGATCTCCTTCGGCCTGCGCCGTCTTGAGTTGGCCGAAGGTGAGCGTCGCATCCGGCCGTCCGAGCGCATCCGGGATCGGTGCATCCCGGGGATCGTCGGCCGTGAACTGCAAGAACAGCCCCTTGCCCGCATCTCCCTTGTGGAGCTGACCCGTCGAGTGGAGAAATCGCGGTCCGTAGCCGACGGTCGAGGCCAGACGGAAGCGAGCGCAGATCCGCAGCCGGAGGCGTTGCAAGGCCGCGCCGGTTTCCGGCGCCGGATGCAGATAGGCCTGTAGGGCCGCGTAAGCGCCCGGCCGGGCCTGCCCGAAAAAGGCAACCAGAGCCTCGTCCAGGTTGCCGGCCAGACTCTCCCCGTAGAGCGAAATTCCCGGCGTCTGAAGACAGGGCGTTTCCGTCGGCAGGCCGCCCTTTTCCCGGAAGTCCCCGATCATCTGCCGGGCAAGGACCTTGGCCGCCTCGACGTCAGGCTGGTCGAAGGGGTTGATCTTGAGCCGCCAGCCGGCAACGGCCGTGGCCATCTCCCAGAAGAAGCACTCGCCGCCCAGTTCGTAGAGTTCATCGATCCGAAGATCGCAGACGGGATGGCCGGCCGCGGCCAGAGCCGAAAGTTCCCGCTCCCCGGTCCTGTCCTGTCCGAGACGGAGGGAAACGAAGAGACGGTCGTTGTCATAGGCGGCAGGCGGCCCCAAAGGCTCTCCCGTGACCGGGAGAATTCCCGTCCCCTCCTTCCCCGTGCTTTCGGCCAAAAGCTGTTCCAGCCAGTCGCCGAAGGGGGCAAGGGACGGGGAAAAACAGAAGGTGAGCTTGTCCCGCCCCTGTCGGGCCAGCTCCCCGAGGAGGGCGCCGAGCAAGGCCCCGGACATCCACCCTTCCTCGTTTTCCGCGGTCCGCTCGCGGTCGGACGCCTCGGCGGCGCCGGCCAAAAGACGCGCCGCATCGATTCCGATCAGGGCCGCCGGAAAAAGGCCGAAACAGGAGAGGGCCGAATAGCGGCCGCCAATTTCGGGGTCGTTGAGGAAGCAATGGCGGAAGCCCTGGGCCTTTGCCACCTCGGCCAGGGCGCTTCCGGGATCGGTGATGGCGATGAAATGGCTCCCTGCCGCCGCGGCGCCGAGCCGCTCGGCGGTGAGGCGGTAGAAGTAGCGGAGGAAGGAAAAGGTTTCCACCGTCCCGCCGGATTTGGTCGAGACGACAAAGAGGGTCTTTTTCAGATCGAGCCCTTCGGCCCACGCGAGGACCGCCCCGGGGTCGGTGCTGTCGAGGACGGCCAGGTCCAGAAAGCCTTTCCCCCTGCCGAAGACCTTCCGGAAGACCTCCGGCGCCAGGCTGGAGCCGCCCATCCCCAGAAGGAGCGCAAAATCGTAGCCATCGGCTCGGATCGCGTCCACGACGTTGCCGATTTCGGCCAGACGGGCCGGCATGGCCTGGGGGCTGGCGAGCCAGCCGAGGCGGTCGGCGATCTCCGCAGGATCGGGCTTCCAGACGGTGTGGTCTTTTTGCCGGATCCGCGCGACGATCCGCTGTTCGGCCAGGGCGCGGCCGGCCTCAGCCGCCAGCACCCGGCAGGATTCCGGACGGAACGTCAGTCTTTCCGTCGCCATGGCTGCACCTCCGAGCCTGATAAAAAGGGTTAGAAAGCGCTCTCCAACCGGTCGCTGCCGCTGAAGCGGGAACGACCAGCAAAGGCAAATTGCCATTTTTCAAAAAATTCACCACCGCCTCCCCGCAGATCTGCCAAGGGAGATTCCGGCTCCCGGCAGGGGGCTTTTACCGGCCGAGGAGGTGCCGCACCGCGGCGGCGGCGGCTTCCGCGGTAAGCCCGAAATGGCTGTAGATCTCCTTGTAAGGGGCGCTGGCGCCGAAATGGTCGATTCCGATGATCTTCCCTTCAAGGCCGACGTAATGTTCCCACCCCAGGCTGATCCCCGCCTCGATCGCCACCCGCGCCCGCAGGACCGGCGGCAGGACGCGATCCCGCCAGGCCTGCGGCTGGCTATCGAAGAGTTCCCAAGAGGGCAGCGAAACGACGCGGATGCGAATCCCCTCCGTCGCCAGCATTTTTCCCGCCGCCAGGGCGATCTCGATTTCCGAACCCGTTCCGATGAGGATCGCCTCGGGATCCGCCGCCGACTCCCAGAGGATGTATCCCCCTTGCCGGAGCCCGGCAGCCGGGCCGAGAGCGGCCCGATCCGGGACCGGCAGGTTCTGGCGCGTGAAGATCAGCGCCGTGGGCCCGCCCTCGTTCCGGACGGCCATCCGCCAGGCCTCTGCGGCCTCGTTGGCATCGGCGGGTCGGATCACGGTCAGATTCGGAATGGCCCGCAGGCTCATCAGCTGTTCGATCGGCTGGTGGGTGGGGCCGTCCTCGCCGACGCCGATGCTGTCATGGGTAAAGACGTAGATGACCCGAAGTCCCATCAGGGCGGCCAGGCGGATC
This sequence comes from Deltaproteobacteria bacterium, assembly GCA_021817825.1. Taxonomy (GTDB): domain Bacteria; phylum Desulfobacterota; class Syntrophia; order Syntrophales; family UBA5619; genus JAKAFS01. The sequence goes on from JAKAFS010000050.1 coordinate 13,194, forward strand.
GAGGGACGCATGTAGTCGGCAAAGGTGAAGAAGGTGCCCGTGAAGGGAATGAGCCCGCCGTGGAGGGCCATCCCGCCGGCCAGGGCGGCCATGGCATGTTCCCGCACGCCGAAATGGAGGTTCCGGCCGCCGTAGCCCCACTCGCCGCCGACGGCCCCTTCCAGGCCCGCGGGCGGGACGCCCGGCTTCTGAAAATCGCCCTCGCCCTTGAGCCAGGTGAAGGTGGAGGGGTTCAGATCGGCGGAGCCGCCCATGAGTTCGGGCAGGACCTTGCCCAGGGCCTGGAGGCAGGCCTCCGAGGTCTTGCGCGTCGCCACATCCTTGGTTCCCGGTCCGAAGGCGGGCAAGGCCGCCTCCCAGCCTGCGGGAAGCTCCCCTTTCATCACCCGTTCGAATTCCGCCGCCTCCTGGGGATAGGCAGCGGCATAACGGGCGAAGGCCTCCTTCCAGGCCGCTTCCCGGCCGTCGCCCAGGGCGCCTGCCTTCCGGAAGACGGCCAGCGCCTCTTCAGGGACCCAAAAGGTGGGTTCCAGCGGCCAGCCGAGGGCTTCCTTGGCCGCCCGGACCTCTTCGGCTCCCAGGGGAGATCCGTGGGCCGCGCTCGTGTTCTGCTTGCCCGGCGCGCCGCAGCCGATCGTCGTTCGGAGGCGGATGAGGGACGGCCGTCCGGATTCGGCCTTGGCCTCGACCAGGGCGCGATCGACGGCCGCCACATCGTTGCCGTCGGCAACGGCAATCACCTGCCAGCCGGCCGAGGCAAAGCGCTGGTCGATGTTTTCGGTGAAGCTCAGGGCCGTCGAGCCGGAAAGACAGATCCGGTTGTCGTCGTAAAGGACGATGAGTTTCCCGAGCCCCAGATGGCCCGCTAGGGCCGCCGCCTCGGCGCTGAGGCCTTCCATGAGATCGCCGTCGCTGGCAAAGACATAGGTAAAATGGTCCATGATCGCCTGGCCGGCGCGGTTGAAACGCGCCGCCAGATGGGCCTCGGCGATCGCCATCCCGACGGCCGCGGCAAATCCCTGCCCGAGGGGCCCGGTGGTCATTTCCGTCCCTGCCGGATGACGGCGTTCGGGATGACCGGGCGTCTTGCTGCCCCACTGGCGAAAGGCGCAAAGATCGTCGAGGGAAAGCGCATAGCCCGTCAGATGGAGCAGGGCGTAAAGGAGCATCGAGGCATGGCCGGCGGACAGGACGAAGCGGTCGCGGTCGTACCAGAGCGGATCGGCAGGGTTGTGTTTCAGGTGCCGGGTCCAGAGGGTGTACGCGGCGGCCGCCGCCCCCATCGGCATCCCGGGATGGCCGGACTTGGCCTTTTCAATGGCGTCTGCCGCCAGAAAACGGATCGTATTGATGCACTTTTCCTCCAAACCCTGTTCGCTCATGCCGCTCTCCTCTCGTAATCACCTTTTTGGTATGGAACGGTGCCACTTTACATCAACACGTCCCTTTAGACAAGGGGATTGGCGATCAATTCCCGGTGGACAATCTCCGGTGAAAAAGTGTAACACCGGGCACGCCGCCGGGGCTGATCCTGGCAAACTTCCCAAAAAAGGACGAGTTTCCCGTGACCCGAAAAGAGTACCGTATTCTCATATTGATCCTCGGCGCCCTGGCCGCCCTGGGCCCTTTTTCCGTCGATATGCATCTGCCCGGCTTTCCGGCCATTGCGGCCGATCTCCATACCGATATCGGCCATGTCGGTCTTTCGCTCACCAGTTTCTTCATCGGAATTTCATTTGGGCAGCTCTTCTATGGACCCGTCATCGACCGCTGCGGACGAAAAAAGCCGCTGGTGGGAGGGCTGATCCTGTTCATCGTTGCCGCCTTGGGGTGCAGCCTCGCGCCGTCCATCGAGTGGCTCATCGCCGCGCGTTTTTTCCTGGCCCTGGGCGGCTGCGTAGGCATGGTGGCCGGCCGGGCGGTGATCCGCGACCTCTTTCCCGTCCATCAGATGGCCCAGGTCTTTTCCCTGATGATGATGCTGGGCGGCGTCGCCCCCATCATCGCCCCCGTCATCGGCGGAATGGTGGTGGCGACGTTCGGCTGGCGATTCCTGTTTTATTTGCTCATGGCCATTACGGCAGTCATCCTCGCCGTCATCCTGCGTCACCTTCCCGAAAGCAAAGGGCCGGATGCGTCCGTTTCCCTGCATCCCTGGCAGGTGGTCGCGGGATATTTCAAGGTCTTCAAGGAACCGACATTCCCGATCTATGCGCTGGCCTCCAGCACGGCAGCAGGCGGCCTTTTCTCATATATCTCCGGTTCTTCCTTTGTCTTCATGAAGCTGCTGGGACTGACGGAAACACAGTTCGGATGGCTTTACGGCGTCAATGCGCTGAATCTGATCGGCGCCAATATGGCCAACCGGCTGGCGCTGAAGAAGTACACCAGCGTCCGGGTGCTGCGCTGGGCCTCCCTCATCCAATGCGGATTGGGCCTGCTGCTCCTTGGCGGCGGCCTTCTGGGTCTCCTCCGGAGCGGATACGTCCTCATCCCCCTTATCTTCTGCTATCTGTTCTGCTTCGGTTTCGTCATGTCCAACGCCACCGCGCTGGCGCTCGCGCCCTTCGCCAGAAGCGCGGGCAGCGCATCGGCACTCATGGGCAGCCTTCAGATGCTTGCCGGCGCCCTGGCATCGACCCTGGTCAGCTTCCTGCACGACGGCACCGTCGTGCCCATGGTGCTTGTCATGGCCTGCTGCCCCATGGTCAACCTGTTCTTCCTGCGCCAAGGCGCCGCTCTTGCAAAGCGATAGAACCTTCCGGTACCGACTTCCCGATCACCGGAGCCGTGAGTTTCCCGTCTCTTCCTAACCGTTTCCTCCGCGAAGGATCGCTTGTCCGGGAGCCACGAGAATCCCAGCCCTTTTCCCGACTTACCACTCCCATCCCTCTGAAAAAGGGGTCATTTTCATCGATCATTGATTTTCCGGAAATCGTTACTATATTGGTTTTGTAGTGAATCTAAAGAAAAGGGGGCAACCTCCTATGGTAGGAAAAAATATCGACATCGAAGAGATACAGAAAGACATCAGCGAGTATGTCTCCCGAAAGTACGGGATCAAGTTCAAGGTCGCCGCATTCGGAACCGTTCCCGAGGCGGCGCAGGAAAAGGGCGAAGAGGAAGCCCAGGAAAGCCGAAAAGGGCTGGATTCCATCCAGTTTGCCATGAAGCCCGGGGAATTGAAGGCCTATCTGGATCAGTACATGGTCCGCCAGGACGAAGCCAAGCAGGTCCTGGCGACGAAGATCTGCACCCATTTCAACCGGATCAAGCGCTTCGATCTGAACCGCAGGAAAAAGCGGCCCGAAGCCGTCGGCGAGATCAAGAACAATATCATCATGATCGGCCCGACCGGGGTAGGAAAGACCTTCCTGGTCAAACTCATCGCCAACAAGATCGGGGTCCCCTTTGTCAAGGGCGACGCGACGAAGTTCAGCGAGACGGGCTACGTGGGCGGCGACGTGGAGGATCTGGTGCGGGACCTGGTTCACGAGGCCAAGGGGAATATCGAACTGGCCCAGTACGGGATCATCTATCTGGACGAGGTGGACAAGCTGGCCGCCTCGCGGGGGCTGATGGGGCCCGACGTTTCCCGTTCGGGCGTGCAGCGCGCCCTTTTGAAGCCTCTGGAAGAGACGGAAGTGGAATTGAAGGTCCCCCACGATCCGATCGCCCAGCTGGAGGCCATGCAGGAATATCAGCGGACGGGCAAACGGGAGAAAAAGAAGATCAGCACCAAGCACATCCTCTTCATCATGAGCGGGGCCTTCAACGGCCTCGCGGAGATCGTCGACAAGCGGCGGCATCAGAAGGGGATCGGTTTCGGCGCCGAGATGCCGGAGAAGGATACACAGGCCGAGCATCTGCGGCACCTGAAGGCCGAGGATTTGATCCGCTATGGTTTCGAATCCGAGTTCATCGGCCGGCTGCCGGTCGTGACCGTTTTCGAGCCGCTGGAGACCGAGGACCTCTACAAGATCCTGAAAAATCCGAAGAGTCCGATTCTGATCGGAAAGAAACGGGATTTCAAGGCCTACGGCATCGACCTACAGTTCGCAGACGAGGCGCTCCAGAGGATCGCCGAAAACGCCTCCCGGGAGCGGACCGGGGCGCGCGGGCTGGTCAGCGCCGTGGAACGGGTCCTGATGAAGTTCGAACATGCGCTTCCGTCGACCGATATCCGCTGCCTCCTGGTCACAGCGGCGATGGTGGCCGATCCGGCCGGGGAACTGGAGAAACTCCTCGCCCATCCGGCCGACCCGGAGCGGGACGCCGCCTTTCGCACCCTGGCGGCCTCGGAGGAAGAAGCGCTGAAAAAGCTGGTCACCGGTCGGATCCTCGAATGGGAGAGCCTCTACGGGCTTCCCTTTGCCGAGGATCGGGTCCGGCTCGTCATCAGACAGTCCCTTGAACGGCAGACCGACGTGGAGGTCGTGGCCGAAGAGTTTCAGGCCATCCAGAAGGCCGTTCATGACTTTGCCGGGCGATTTTCCCAGAAGAACGATCTGGACGCCTCCTTCAGCGACGGCGCCATCGACGCCCTGGCCGAAAAGGTCTGGAAGGAGCAGCGGGATCCGGCTGATGTTCTGACGGCCGCGTTCCACAACTACGGCCAGGGGCTGAAGCTGATCCGGGAAAAGACGGGCAGACGGCAATTTCTCATTTCCGCCGGCGGCATCGAAGATCCCGAGCAATACCTCACCGCCCTGATCCAGGAGGCCTACCGGCAGGAGGCCCAATAGACGTCTGTAGATCGAGACGAAAGTTCGCCCGGGAGGGCATGCCCATGCCTTCCCGGGATTGTTTCGTCTCCTCCGGGGATTGACGTCACCGCTTGCCTTTCCTTCTGTCGCCGAACAGGATTTCCCTGACATCTCCACAAAGGGCTGGACAATCCCGGGCCGGTGGTTGTATTCAAAGCAATCCTCAAAATCCGTGAGAAGCCATGGACCAGATCTTAAAGCTCGCCCCCTTCGTCAAACCCTACTGGAAGCGCGCCGTCCTGGCCCTGGTCCTGCTGACGGCGCTGGTCTTCATGGACCTGGCGATCCCCCGCCTGATCCAGCGGATCATCGATCAGGGAATCGGGGGGAACAATCTACAGGTCGTCCTCCGGACCTCCCTGCTGATGCTCGCCATCTCGCTGGTGAGCACCCTGTTCGCCATTGCCAACAACGTCCTGTCCGTCCAGGTGGCCGAAAGCCTGGCCCGCGATCTGCGGGACGCCCTTTTCACCAGGATCCAGACCTTTTCCTTCGCCAACCTCGACGAGCAGAAGACCGGCCAGCTGATGGTGCGGCTGACCAGCGACGCGACCGCCGTCCAGCGGGTGGTGATGATCTCGCTGCGGATCGGGACGCGCGCCCCGCTGTTGATGGTCGGGAGCCTCATCCTGATGGTCAGCACGAGCCCGGGCCTGGCCCTGGCCCTGTTGCCGCTGCTGCTGAGCACCGCGGCGCTCATCGTCTTGTTCGTCATCCGGATGGAGCCGCTCTTCAGGTTGGTGCAGCAAAAACTCGACGGACTCAACACGATCCTCCAGGAGAATATCGCCGGGGTCCGGCTCGTCAAATCCTTCGTGCGGGCCGATTTCGAGGGCGAGCGCTTCGAGCGGGCCAACGAGGCCTACACCGGCCGATCGGTCCGGATGCTGCAAATCGTATCCACCATGTCGCCCATCCTGACCTTGTGCGTCAACATCGGCGTCGTCATCGTCATCTGGGCCGGAGGCCTCCAGTCCGTCCGGGGGCAGCTGACGGTCGGACAGATCGTGGCCTTCACGAACTACCTGCTGACGACCATGTCGCCTTTGATCATGATGACCGTCCTTTCCAATATCTGGGCCGGCGGGATCGCCTCGGCCAAACGGATCAACGAGGTCTTAGAGACCGTCCCCGCCATCCGGGACGACGCGGATGCGGTCGCCCTCCCCGACTCCTCTCCGGGACGGCTGGTCTTCGAGAACGTCTCTTTCCGCTACGCAGGGGAAAACCCCGAGCCGGTGCTGGAGGGGATCGACCTGACCGTCGAGCCGGGACAGACCGTGGCCTTCCTGGGGGCGACCGGTTCGGGCAAATCGACGCTGGTGAATCTCGTGCCCCGTTTTTACGACGTGACAGGCGGCCGGATCCTCCTCGACGGGATCGACATTCGTCGCCTCCGGCAGGATGCCCTCCTGGCCCGGATCGGGATCGTGCCGCAGGAGACGGTGCTCTTTTCGGGAACGGTGCGGGACAACATCCGCTACGGCGCCCCCGGCGCCGGCGACGACGCGGTCTTCGCAGCGGCCCGGGCGGCCCAGGCCCATGAATTCATCACGACCCTTCCCCAGGGGTACGATACCCACATCGACGAACGCGGCACGAACCTCTCGGGCGGCCAGAAGCAGCGGATCGCCATCGCCCGGGCGCTCACGACGCAGCCCCGGATTCTGATCCTCGACGATGCCACCAGTTCCGTGGACGTGGAGACGGAAACCAAGATCCAGGAGGCGCTGGCGGAGCGACTGCGGGGATGCACGGTCCTCGTCGTGGCGCAGCGGATCAGCACGGTTTTGAAGGCCGACAGGATCGTCGTTTTGGAAAAGGGTCGCATGGCGGCCGAAGGATCGCACCGGGAGCTGATTGCCGCCTGCCCGATCTACCAGGAGATCTTCGCCTCCCAGTTGGGCAGTGACAAAATGGGCGAGCCCACAGCTTCCGGCGCTGCGCGGGAGGTCTGGCCATGAAGCTGCCCATGGCCGACCGCGCCGCGCCCCCGATCGGTTCGCCGGTCCGGGGACGTTCGAGAATGCGCGGGCAGACCGACTCGGCCCGCGACCCGGGCCATGCCCTGAAGCGCCTGCTCCCCTACCTCCTCCCCTTCCGAGGCATCCTGATCGCCGTTTCCGGACTGATCGTGCTCTACACCCTTTTGGGCCTCGTCGGTCCCTACCTGATGGGGGTCGCCATCGACCGGTTCATCGCCCAGCGCCAGTTGACGGGCCTCGCCTGGATCTCTTTCGGGATGCTCGCCGTTTACCTTCTGGCCAACCTCTTCACGGCCCTTTCGTCGTGGCTGATGGCCGACGTCTCGCAGCGCGTCCTCAAAACGCTGCGCCGGGATCTCTTCTCCCACATGCAGCGTCTGCCCGTCAGTTTTTTCGACGCCCGGCCGGCAGGCGAATTGATGAGCCGCCTGACCAACGACATCGAGGCGATCAACCAGGCCGTCTCGCAGAACGTCACCTCGCTGCTGGCCGGGGTCCTGTCGCTCGCCGGAATCCTGGCGGCCATGTTCGTTCTGGACTTTCGCCTGGCCTTGGCCTCGCTTTTGGTCGTGCCGCTCATGTTCGGGTTCACCGAATTCGTCGCCCGCTATACGCGCCAGGGGTTTCGGGAGCTTCAGAAGTCTCTGGGCACGCTCAACGGGGTCATGGAGGAGGCGATCAGCGGGCAGAAGGTGGTCAAGGCCTTTCGCCGCAACGAGTCCGCCCTGGCGGCTTTCCGCGCAGGCAACGAGGCCGTCTTCCATGCCGCGGTGCGGGCCAACAGCTATGCCTTCCTGCTCATGCCGCTGACCAACGTCCTGGGCAACTTCTTCGTCATCGTCCTGGCGGGCCTGGGCGGCTGGCTCGCCCTTCAGGGGCTGGCCACTGTCGGCCTCATCGCGACCTTCATCAACTATGCCCAGAACTTCCTCAGTCCCCTGCGGCAGCTCGCGAACCTCTACAACGCCGTCCAGGCCGCCCTCGCCGGGGCCGAGCGGGTCTTCGAGATCATCGACGCGCCTGCCGAGGCGGACGACGCCCTACAGGCCGCACTGCTGGCAACGATCCGGGGGGAGGTCCGCTTTGACGGCGTCCGCTTCGGCTACCGGCCGGAAACGCCCGTCATCAGGGAGATGACCCTCGAAGCCCGAGCGGGCGAAACGGTGGCCCTGGTGGGGCCGACCGGGGCGGGCAAGACGACGCTCATCAACCTGCTGACCCGTTTCTACGAGATCGACGGCGGCCGCATCTCCATCGACGGCCGGGACATCCGCTCGCTCAAGAAGGCGGACCTGCGCCGGAAACTCGGGATCGTCTTGCAGGACACCTTCCTCTTTTCAGGCACGGTCCTGGAGAACATCCGTTACGGGAGACTTTCCGCCACCGACGAAGAATGCATGGCCGCGGCGCGGACCGCCGGCGCCGACCCTTTCATCCGCCAGTTGCCGCAGGGCTACCGGACCGCCCTCAGGGAACGGGCCGGGAACCTGAGCCAGGGACAGAGGCAGCTTTTATCCATCGCCCGGGCGATCCTCGCGGACCCCGCGATCCTGATCCTCGACGAGGCGACGAGCAGCGTCGACACCCGCACCGAAGCGCGCATCCAGACGGCGCTCCTGACCCTCATGGCGGGACGGACCAGCTTCGTCATCGCCCACCGCCTGAGCACGATCCGCGATGCCGGCCGGGTCCTGGTCATCGACGCCGGACGGATCGTCGAGCAGGGGACCCACCGGGAACTGCTCGCGAAGCGGGGCGTCTATCATCACCTTTATGTCAGTCAGTTCAAGGGGCTGGTCATCTGAACGGTTTCCCGCTTTTTGTTCTTGACAGCGTCCGGAAATGGGGATATCCGTGCTTAACTTGCTGAATGGAATGCGGAAATGGTTGACGCCATCGTGCTGCTTCATCGCATGTTCATCCACAATTACGATGCGAACCGCCACACTCTCGAGCGCTTGAATGAGATACAACTCACGGACCTGACGTCGATGGTTGCCCTCGCCAAAGGGTAACCGCCATGAACTGCGCCTGAAGGACTCCCTGTCCGCCGCCTCGGCTGCAAGCCGGCAATTGACGAATGCCGAAAAGCGTGTATGATTGACACCTGTCGGGTTCGACAGGTGTCACAGAAAATAGTGCAAAATGGATGGAGAGGTGTCCGATGTTTCAAATCTCAGCTTACGAAACCTTCCAGGACGGACAGGTCATCTTCAAAGAGGGAGCCAACGGCGATTGGATCTATGTCGTCGACGAAGGGAAGATCGAGCTTTCCAAGCAGGTGGAAGGCAGAAAGGTCGTGATCGAAATCCTCAACCCCGGGGACATCTTCGGAGAGATGGCCTACATCGACAAGACGCCCCGCTCCGCGACGGCTACGGCGGTCGGAACGACGGTGGTCGGCATCCTCGACCGGGACTTCTTCGACAAGGAATTCAACAAGCTTTCCAAAGACTTTCAGCAAATGCTCAAGACCGTGGCCTTCCGGCTGAGGAAAACCACGGAAATGTCTTTGGAGGCCCAGAAACCTCCTCGGGAATAGCGGAACCGCTGCGACTTGCTGGTCCAGGTCTAAAACAACGGAAAAAGGAAAAGGCATGGACTTGCTGGTCGTGACGGTGGCAGTCATCGGCGCGCTCATCCTGAGCGTGGCCAAGGGCTTTTCCGTACTCTATGCACTGCTGTTCGGTTTTTGCTGCTTTTTTGCCCTGGCGCTGAAGCGCGGTTTCGGCGCCCGGGAAATCATCAAGATGGCCGGCGCCGGCGGTAAAAAATGCCTGGTCATCATGGAGTTTTTCTGCTTCATCGGCCTGTTGACCGCAGTTTGGCGCGCCTGCGGCACTATTCCCTTTCTCGTCTATTACGGCAATCAGCTGATGGCGCCGAACTTCTTCATCCTCTTTTGCTTCCTCTTTACCTGCCTGGTCTCCTTTCTGCTCGGCTCCTCCTTTGCCACGGCGGGCACGGTGGGCGTGGCGCTGGCGGTGCTGGCCAAGGGCGGCGGCGTCGATATTTCCGTGGCGGCCGGGGCGGTCCTGGCCGGCGCCTATTTCGGCGACCGCTGTTCGCCCATGTCTTCCTCCGCCCTGCTCATCTCGACCCTTACCGGCACCGGTATCCACGACAATGTCCGTCGTCTTCTCAGAGCCTCCACGGCGCCGTTCATACTGTCCGTTGCCCTCTACACGCTCCTTTCCCCGGCCTATCCGCTGGCTTCGACCGGCGACAACGGCCTCCTTTCCGGACTGGCGGAAAATTTCAATCTCGCCTGGTATGCAGCGCTCCCGGCGCTGTTGATACTGGCGATGGCCGCCTTCCGGATGGACATGCGGCTGGCGATGGCCGCATCGGTTCTCGTCGGCATCGTATTGAGTTACGCCTTGCAGGGCGTGACTTTCCCGCAGCAGCTGCGCTACATGGTGCTGGGCTACTCGCTGCCGGCAGGCGGCGCACTGGCCACGTTGATCGACGGCGGCGGGCTGGCGTCGATGCTGAAAGTGGCGGCGATCGTCTTCATCGCCTCCACCTACTCGGGCATTTCCGCCGGCACGGGGATGCTCGGGGGAATCGAAGGAAAACTCAGCAAACTGGGCGAGAAAATAGGCCCTTATCCGGTGACGCTGCTGACCGCCGCCCTCACCTGCGCCTTTGCCTGCAATCAGACGCTGGCCGTGATCCTGACCCAGCAACTACAGGAGAAATCCTATGCCGCCCAGGGGCGCTCGCCGAGCGCTCTTGCGCTCGATTTGGCGGACACGGCCATCGTCATCGCGCCATTGATGCCCTGGAATATCGCCTGCGCGGTGCCGTTGGCCATGCTGGCGGCGGGACCCGCGGCGGTGCCCTACGCCTTTTTTCTCTGGCTGACCCCTCTGGTCGCCTTGTTCATGCCGCGCAACCGGCGACTTCCGCCCCGGAAAGCGGGCGGCGGCGAAATCGCCGCCTCGGGAACCCGATAAACAGCTAGCCTATAAGATTGGCAATCACTTACCTGACCCTTTCAAAAAAAACTTGACAGAAGAGGCAGACTATTATACTAACCGGTTGGTATAAATAAACGGTTGATTAACAGGAGCAGTGAACGCGATGGAAAAAGAACCGCGCTTGCAGAGCGAAACGGCCCGGCGGATACTCGCCGCGGCCCGGGACGTCTTTGCCGAACATGGATTCGCCGGCACGACCGTCGATGCGATTGCCAAAAGCGCCGGCGTCAACAAGGCCACCCTCTATTACCAGATCGGCGACAAAGAGACGCTCTACGCCGAAGTGGTCCGCAGCGTGCTGGAAAGCACCGTCGATGACTTCCAGAAGGGGATACGGCAGGCCAAAACCCCCGAGGAGCAGTTGCGGCATTATATCCGCACCATGGCGGCTACGGTCGAGGGCAATCCCTGGTTGCCGCGGATCATCCTGCGGGAACTGGCCGGCGGCGGCGTCAGCCTTCCCGAGGTCGTCCTCCAGTCCTTCGGGCGGCTCCTCGTTGCCCTCACGGAGATCCTCGACGCAGGGGCAAAAGAGGGGATCTTCGTCAAGACCCCCCCTTTCCTCATCCACATGATGGTCATGGGAGCGTTGATCTTCTACAAGACAAGCGCCCCCATTCGGGCGCGGGCGCCCCAATTGCTGGCGGAAAAGATCTTGCAGGGAAGGCAGCCCTCCTCCCTGGAAGTCGCCTCCGAGGTGGAAACGCTCATCCTCAAGGCGGTGTTGAAATAATTGCGCCCTGGCAGCCCCAGGGCGCCCCGGAAGGTGAAAGGGAAATAGAACGATGAACGGATTGGCAAAATACCGCATCCCGGCCGCTCTCGGCGTCGCCCTGCTCGGCGGCCTCCTTTTTCCGCCGTCCGGGGCGGCGCAGCAGGCGGAACGCCTTACCCTCCGGCAGAGCATCGATCTGGCCCTCAAGCAGAGCGTCGTCCTCCATGCGGCCCGGGAGGGCGTTCAGGGGGCCGAAGCGCAGCGCAAGGAGGCCCTGACGGGGTTTCTCCCCAAGCTCAGCACCTCCTACAGCTATACCCGACTCAACAAAGAACCCTATTTCAACTTTCCCGGAGTTCCGCCGCTCATTCCGGCATCGACCATGATTACGGGGACCAGGGACAACTACAACTGGCAGATCGAGGCCCGGCAGCCGCTGTTTGCCGGCGGCGCCATCGTGGCGAACTACGAGACGAACCGGTTGGGCGCGGAGATCGCCCGCCACGAGGAGGCTGCCGTCGCCCAGGAGTTGGTCCGGGAGGTGAAGATCGCCTATTTCACCATTATCAAGGCGGAACGGATGCTTGCGGTGGCGAGACAGTCCCTGGAGCAAAGGCAGGCCCACCGCGACCGGGCGCGGGGGTTTTACGAGACCGGCCTCACGCCGCGCAACGATCTGCTCCATGCGGAGGTGGAGTCGGCCAAGGGAGAGCAGTCCCTCCTCCGGGCGGGAAACGCCCTGGAGATGGCCAAAGCCAGATTCAACACCCTGCTGCGGCGCGATATCGGCGCCCCACTGGAAATCGAAGACACCCTGAGCGAACCGCCCGCCAGCGGCCCCCTGGAGAGCTGCATCGCCGCGGCGCTGGAAAGGCGTCCCGAACTCCGCGCGGCCGCCCTGCGGGCCGAACAGAGCCGGAGCCTCGTGAAGCTTTCGGCGAGCGACTATTATCCGAGCGTCAGCGCCGTCGGCAACTACGGCCGCTACGGCGATACGGCGGCCCTTTCGGGAACGAGCTACAAGGATCGGGAAAACTGGCAGGCCCTGGTGGTCGCCAACTGGAACTTTTGGGAGTGGGGCAAGACGAAAAACCGCGTCGACGCCGGCCGCAGCAAGGAAAATCAGGCGGAAGACCTTCTCGCCCACGCCCGGGACCAGGTCGTCCTGGAGGTGAAGAACGCCTATCTGCTCCTTCAGGAGGCGGAAAAGCAGCTTCCGGTGGCGAAAAAAGCGATCGCCCAGGCGGAGGAGAATTTCCGGATCAACTCCGAGCGCTACCAGGAACAGGTGGAGACTTCGCTCGCGGTCATCGACGCCCAGACACTCCTTGCGGGCGCCAAGGCCGACTATGCAACCGCCCTGGCGGAGGCCTTCATTCAAATGGCCCGGTTGGAAAAGGCGATGGGAGAAACAGATAAAGGGGAGGAACGACCTTGAAAAAGCGCATTGTCATCATCTTTTTGGTCCTCCTGTTCGGCGTCGGACTGCTGGTCTACTTCGGACAGCGCAACGCCCGGCAGGGCGAACTCACCTATTCCGGAACGATCGAGGCCACCCAGTCCCATCTGGCCTTTCAAGTGGGCGGCCGCGTGCAGGCGGTCCCGGTGCGGGAGGGACAGGCGGTCGCTCAGGATCAGCTGCTCGCCGAGTTGGACCCGGCAGAGTTCCGCGCCCGGCTGGAACAGGCCAGGGCCAACCTCGACAAGGCCCGGAAAAACAAGGAACAGGCAGAGCTCCTGCTGGGGATCTACGAAAAGACCCTGCCTGCCGAAGAGGCGCGGGCCGCGGCCGGAGTCCAGGCCCTCAAGGCCCAGTTGGATGAGCTGAAGGCCGGCAGCCGCTCCCAGGAATTGGCCCGGACGAATCAGGCGCTGCTGGCCGCGACGGCGATCATGGAAGATGCGAAGAAAAACCGGGACCGCTACGAAACGCTCTTTCAAAGGGGAACGGTTTCCGAAAAGGAGCGGGATGCCGTGCGCCTCCGGTACGAAACGGCCCTTCGGGACTACGAACGCAGTCGTGAGACCGATGACCAGGCCCGGGAAGGGAGCCGGGCCGAAACGATCCGCATGGGCGAGGCCAGGCTGACCGAAGGGGAAGCCCTTCTCAAACAAGCCAAAAGCAACCTAGGCCGGATCGACGCGGCGAGAAAGGACGTGGAGGCCGCCCGCGCGACCGCCGCCGCCGCCCGCGCGGCCCTCGACCAGGCGACCATCCAGTTGGCCTACGCACAGTTGAAGGCGCCGGCGGCGGGAACCATCACCAGCCGCAATACCGAACCGGGAGAGGTGGTGACCGCCGGACGCGAAGTGCTGACCCTCGCGGACCTTTCACGCGTCGATCTGAAGATCTTCGTCGACGAGACCCAGATCGGCAAGGTGAAACCCGGCCAGCGGGCCGAGGTCCGGGTGGACACCTTCCCGGACAAGACCTTTGCGGGCATCGTCACCTTCATCTCCCCCGAGGGGGAATTCACCCCCAAGATCATCCAGACGCGCAAGGAAAGGGTGAAGCTGGTCTACCTCGTCAAGGTATCCCTCGCCAATCCGCAGCAGGAACTCAAATCGGGGATGCCCGCCGATGCCTGGTTACGATAAAAAGGATTCGCCGTTTCTTGAGATCGACGGAGTCTCCTGCCGGTTCGGGACGACCGAGGCGGTCCGGGACGTTTCGCTGACCGTTCCCCAAGGGGCGATCTTCGGCCTCGTCGGTTCCGACGGCGCGGGGAAATCCACCCTCCTGCGGATGGTCGCCACGATGCTCCGTCCCGCAAAAGGCAGGATCAGGATCGGCGGCCGGGATGCCGTTGCCGAGAAGGCGGCCGTCAAGGGGCTCATCGGCTACATGCCGCAGCGGTTCGGCCTCTACCAGGACCTGACGGTGGAGGAGAACATGGATTTCTTCATGAACATCTTCGGGATCGGAGGCGCCGACCGGAAGGCCAGAAAGGCCCTCTATCTCGGCTTTTCGAACCTCTTGCCCTTTCTGGAGAGGCCCGCGGGAAACCTCTCGGGAGGGATGAAGCAAAAATTGGGGCTGGCCTGCGTCCTGGTCCACCAGCCGCAACTGCTCATCCTCGACGAACCGACCAACGGCGTGGACCCCGTCTCCCGCCAGGAGTTCTGGGAGATACTCGGTAAAATGCGGAGCGAGGGAATGACGATTCTCGTTTCGACGGCCTACCTCGACGAGGGAGAGCGGTAGATCGGAA
>JAKAFS010000051.1 GCA_021817825.1 Deltaproteobacteria bacterium
ACCGAGCTTGCCGATGAAGAGTTCGCCCGTCTCGTCGAACTTTACACGAAGGGGCAGATCAAGGTGGACGTCTTCCCGGGCGGGCAGATCTCCGGCGATGAGAAGGTCGTCATCGAACAGGTGAAGATCGGCGCCATCGCCATCGCCCGCGTCAGCTCCGGAGCGCTGGGCTCCTTCAATCCCCAGCTCAATGTCTTTGCCTTGCCCTTCATTTTCGACTCGAAGGCCCACATGTGGTCGTTCCTGAACGGCGCCGCGGGCCAGAAGATGCTCGCCGATCTGGCCCCCTCGGGATTTATCGGTCTTTGCTGGTATGACGGCGGCGCCCGTTCCTTCTACGCCAACTATCCGCTCAACAAGCTCGAAGACCTCAAGGGGAAGAAGTTCCGCGTCATGCCCAACGCCATTCTCGTCAAGATGGTCGAGGCCATGGGCGCCTCCGCCGTTCCCATGGGCGCCGGGCAGGTCTTCAGCGCGATCCAGACGGGCGTGATCGACGGCGCCGAGAACAACGCCCCCTCGCTCATTTCCTTCAACCACTACCAGGTGGCCAAATACTACATGCTTGACGAGCATCTGCGTCTCCCCGAGGTTCTCTTCATGAGCAAGATCGTCTGGGACAAGCTCACCAAGGACCAGCAGGCCGCCATCCGCAAAGCCGCAGGCGAGACCGTCAACTTCCAGCGCAAGAAATGGGATGCCTATGAGATCGAGGCCATGAACAAGATCAAGGCGGAAGGGCAGATCGTCGTCGAAATCAAGGACAACACCCCCTTCCGGAATGCGGTGAAGCAACTGCTCGCCGAGGAATCGCCGAAGTTTGCCGAAACGATCAAGGCGATCAACGCGGCTAAGCCAAAGAAATAGGGATCGCTTTGGGATATTGAATTGGGCGGGGCCTGCCCGACAGAGACCCCGCCGTTCCCAACCTTCATTCATCATCGGTGCAAGGAGGAGTCCCATGGCCGAAAAGAAAGACGTCGCTCAGGGCTGTTTCCTGAGGATCGACAAGCTCATCGACGGCTTCTGCATTATCCTGCTGGTGACCATGATCCTGATCGTCGTGCTGGCGGTCATTACCCGCAAGGGATTCGGCTGGATGTTCGCCTGGTCCGAGGAGATCACCCTCCTTTGTCTCACCTGGTTTACCTTCATGGGGATCGCGGTCGGCTTCCGCGAGCGGCTCCACCTCAGCATGGATCTCTTCGACCGGTTGCCCAAGAAAATCATCCGGCTTTCCGACCGTCTCATCGATTTGGTCACCTTTTTCTTCGGCCTCTATCTCGTCATCTTCGGCTGGAACTTTGCCATGTCGATGCGGGGGTCGATCCTTTCGGCGACCCAGATGCCCAATCTGGTCCAGTATATCGTCATGCCGATCACCGGCGTGATGACCTGCGTCTATTCGGCGCTCCAACTCCTGGGATGCGACCTGCGCCGCTACAACATCATCGAAGAGGAGATCAAGCGCGATGCCGAGTAATGAGACCGCCATCTGGATTCTCTGCGTCACCTTCGTCGGATTCCTCCTCATGAGGTTTCCCGTGGCCCTGGCCTTGGTCCTCTCCGCGATTGCCACCCTCTGGTATCTCGATATGCCGATCGTGGTGGTGGCGCAGCAGACGATCCAGGGCATCAACGCCTTTTCGCTTTTGGCAATTCCCTTCTTCATCCTGACGGGACAGTTGCTCGGTGCCGGAGGACTTGCCAACCGGATCGTGGATTTTGCCAATGTCTTCGTCGGCCGGCTTCCGGGCGGGCTTTCCATCGTCAACTCGGTGGCCTGCATGTTTTTCGGTAATCTCTCCGGCTCCGCCGTGGCCGACACCTCGGCCATCGGCTCGGTCATGATCCCGATCATGGTGAAAAAAGGCTACTCGCCCGCCTACGCGGTCGGCGTCACGATCGCCTCGGCCATCCAGGGCGTCGTGGTGCCCCCCAGCCACAACCTGGTCCTCTACTCGATCGTGGCGGCGAGCGTCATCGGGGGCATCTCGGTGGGCAAGCTCTTCATGGCCGGCATCATCCCGGGCTTTCTTTTGCTGGCCACCCTGTCGATCGTCGGCGTCATCATCAGCATCAAACGCAAGTATCCCAAGGGAGATCCGGTCGAATTCCGAAAGATCCCCATGATCGTCCTCCACGGCTTTCTCTCGCTGACGCCGGCCGTCCTGATCCTCGGCTCGATCATCTTCGGCGTGGCCACGGCCACCGAAGCCGGCGCCCTGGCCGTCGTCTACTCCTTTTGCCTGGGATTCTTCGTTTACCGGGAACTGAAGCCAAAGCATCTCTGGCCCGTCCTCGTGCGGACCTTCCGCACGGTGCTCATGGTCTTTTTTCTCATCGGGGCCTCGAGCGCCTTCGGCTATGTCATGACGATCCTGCGTCTGCCCGACATCATCACCCAGGGTTTTCTTTCGATTTCCGACACGACCTGGGTCATCCTCCTGATGATCAATATCCTGCTGCTCATCCTGGGCGGGCCGATGGACATGGCGCCGATGATCGTCATCCTGACGCCCATTCTGCTGCCGGTCTGCATGAAGCTCGGCATGCCCCCGGTCCAGTTCGGCCTTGTCCTGATCTTCAACGCCGGCATGGGGCTCCTGACGCCGCCGGTCGGCACGGTGCTCTTCGTGGGTTGCGCGATCGGCAAGGTGACCGTGAACGAGGGAACCAAGGCGATGATGCCTTTCTTTCTGGCCATGCTGATCGTGCTTCTGCTGATCACCTACTATCCGCCTCTTACCATGTGGCTTCCGAGCTTCGTGAAGTGAGAGGGAGCGGTGTTGTCGAACAGCCTGGCAAGGGGGTGGAATTGTGAAAAAAGTGGTAACCTTCGGTGAGATCCTGTTGCGCTTAGCCCCGCCGGGTTTCTTGAGATTCGGTCAGGCGAGGTCATTCGCTGCCTCCTTCGGCGGCGGGGAGGCGAATGTCGCCGTTTCGCTGGCCCGTTTCGGCATGGCCGCGGATTTTGTGACCCGTCTGCCGAAGAACGATCTGGGAGACGCCTGTCTTGCGGAGCTGGCAGGTCATGGCGTGGGGACCGCGAAGATCATCCGGGGAGGCAGCCGGATCGGCATTTATTTCCTGGAAACCGGCGCCGATCAGCGGGCCAGCAAGGTGATCTATGACCGGGAAGGTTCTTCCGTCGCCCGGATCACCAAAGGGATGGTGGACTGGGACGCGGTTTTTGCCGATGCCGACTGGTTCCACTGGACCGGGATCACGCCCGCCGTCAGCGAATCCCTCTGTGACGCCTGTCGGGAAGGAATCGTCAATGCGAAGGAAAAGGGGTTGACGGTATCCTGTGATTTGAACTACCGTGCCAAACTCTGGCAATGGGGGAAGAAGGCGCAGGAGGTGATGCCGGAGCTGGTCCGCCATTGCGACATCGCCGTCGGCAATGAAGAAGACGCGGACCGCGTCTTCGGGATCAAGGCGAAGGGTGCGGACGTTGCGGCAGGGAAGGTAGAAGCGGAAAAATACGGGGCGGTGGCGGAAGAACTGCTGGGGCGGTTTCCGAACCTCAGGCTGATCGGCATCACGCTCCGCGGCAGCCTCAGCGCCAGTCACAACACCTGGTCGGGGGTGCTTCATGATGGCGAAAAACTCTATACCGCTGCGCAATACGATGTGACCGATATCGTGGATCGCGTCGGGACCGGCGATGCCTTCGCCGGCGGATTGATCTACGGATTGCGCACCTATGGCGGCGAGAGGCAGAAAGCGCTCGATTTTGCCGTCGCAGCGGCGTGTCTGAAGCATTCGATCAGCGGCGATTTCAACCTGGCGACGGTTGAGGAAGTGGAAAGAGTGATGTCCGGAGAGACTTCCGGCAGGGTATCGCGATAGTCAGCCCCGTCGGTAGTGCGGTCGAAAGGATACGCTCAAGGTGTTGTTTATTCCTCCGCAAAGAGCTTCTGGACACCCGCTTTCGCGGGAGTGACAGATATTAGGTTTAGGTCCTGAATCGGGAGGGTAGGGAATGGCGCGTTTCATGCGGCTGGACGTGTTGCAGGCGATGATCGCCGGCGGTCTCGTTCCGGTCTTCTATCATCAGGAACTGGAAACGGCGAAGAAGGTGGCCCAGGCAACGGCTCTTGGCGGGGCCAGGGTGCTGGAGTTCACCAACCGGGGGGACCATGCCTGGCAGCTCTTTTCCGAGCTCAGCCGCTGGTGTGCGGCTAAACGGCCGGAGATCATCCTCGGCGCCGGCTCCATCATCGATCCCGGGACGGCTTCGCTGTACATCAACAACGGTGCGAACTTCATCGTCGGTCCATGCTTCTCCGGCGAGGTTGCCAGGATTTGCAACAGGCGAAAGGTCGCCTATCTGCCCGGGTGCGGCAGCGCCCGGGAGATCTCCGAGGCGGAAGAGTGGGGGGTGGAGATCTGCAAGATCTTTCCCGGCGGGGAAGTGGGAGGACCGGCCTTCGTGAAGAACATGCTCGGCCCGATGCCCTGGTCGCTTCTCATGCCGACCGGCGGTGTGGATGCGACCCGGGAGTCCATCTCGGCCTGGTTCCAGGCGGGAGCGGTCTGTGTCGGCATCGGCTCGAAGCTGATCTCCGAAGACCTGATCGCAGCAGGCAACTACGACGCCCTTGCGAAAAAGACGGCAGAGGTGCTCCAATGGATCAAAGAGGCAAGGAGTCGTGCAGCACATGGAAACTAATCTCGTTTATCCCAAACCCGGCAATCTCGTTCAAACGATCGAGCGGGTCTCCCTGATCCTCGACATGGTGGGACAAAACCCCAAGGGGATGAGCATCAAGGAGTTGGCGGCCGGCCTCAAACTGCCCAAAGGGACGGTCCACCGCCTGCTCTCCTCACTTTCCTATTTTGGCTACATCCGCCAGGACCAGGAGACGAAGAGCTATTTCCTCGGTTTGAAGCTGATGGAACTCAGCGCCCTCTTGGACAATCAGCTCGACCTCCGGAAGGTCGCCGAACCGATTCTCCACGACCTGGCGGAGCGGACCCGGCAGACCGCCCACATGGTCATTCTGGACCGCAACGAGATCGTCTACATCGAAAAAATCGAAACGCACCGGGCGGGCGGCCTGAAGATGGCGTCCCGGCTGGGCTCCCGCAATCCCGTCCACAGCAGCGCAGTGGGAAAGGTGCTGCTCTCCTACTATTCCCCCGAGGCGCTGACGGCGTTTCTTAAGGAAAAGGGGCTGCCCGGCAGAACGGTCAATACGATTACGGATCCCGGTGCTTTCCGGGAACACCTGCAGACGGTTCGTCGTCAGGGTTATGCCATCGACGACGAGGAGAATGAATTGGGTATCCGCTGTCTGGGGGCGCCGATCTTCGACGGGAAAGGGAGCCCCGTGGCCGCCATCAGCCTCTCCGGACCTGCCTTTCAGATGACCAAGAAGGTCGTTCAGGAGGTCATGAAGCAAGAGGTCACGACCGCGGCGGCCGAGATTTCCCGGCGGCTGGGGTTCAGGGACGGGGGCGCATAGCAGCGATAGTTCCGAGGAACGCTCCCGGACAGGGTTTAAGCAGGGGAAAGGAGAAAAAAAGGCATGGATATCCGGTATGCGGTTCATCCCGACCACATGAAGCATTTGGACACGGCAGGTATCCGGAAGCAGTTTCTCGCCGAGAGTCTCTTTGAAAAAGGCGCGTTGAATATGGTCTATAGCCATATCGACCGGATCATCGCCGGCGCTGCCTGCCCAGGCGGTGAGAAACTGGCGCTGACGGTGACCAAAGAGCTGGGCGTCGATTGGTTCCTCCAGAGAAGGGAGATGGGGATCATCAATATCGGGGCCGCCGGCAGCGTCTGGGTGGATCAAAAGGAATACGCGCTGGAGAGCCGGGAGTGCCTCTATATCGGGATGGGCCCCCGCGAAATCTCCTTTACGAGCGCCGATGGAAAAAAGCCGGCAAAGTTTTATTTCAACAGCGCCCCGGCGCACGCCGCTTACCCCGCCCGTAAGGTTTCGCTCCAGGAGGCTCCCTGCCTCCATCTGGGCGAACCGGAAAAGGCCAATGTGAGGACGATCTACCAGTTCATCCATCCCAAGGTTCTGCAAAGCTGCCAGCTGGTCATGGGGATGACCATCCTTGAGCCGGGCAGCAACTGGAATACCATGCCCTGCCACACCCACGACCGGCGCATGGAGGTCTATCTTTATTTCGCGATGCCCGACGATGCAGTCGTCTTTCATCTTCTGGGGGAGCCGGCCGAGACGCGGCACATCGTCGTCAGAAACGAAGAGGCGGTCTTTTCACCCAGTTGGTCGATCCATTCCGGGGTGGGGACGGGCAGCTACACCTTCATCTGGGGGATGGTCGGCGAGAATCAGACCTTTACGGACATGGACGATGTCCCCATGTCGGCATTGAAGTAGAACCGGCGCAACGCAGCAGATGCGCTTTTTCAACAGCCTGCCGAAAAGGAGAAAATCATGATGCTCGATCGTTTCAGCCTGAAAGGCAAAGTCGCGTTCATTACCGGCGGCTCTTACGGCATCGGGTTCGCGATTGCCGAGGCGTACGCCGCCGCCGGCGCAAGAATCGTTTTCAACGATATCAAACAGGAGCTGGTCGACAGGGGGCTGACCGCCTATGAAGAGGCCGGCATCGAAGCTCGCGGCTACCTCTGCGATGTGACCGATGAAGCGGCCGTCCATTCAACCGTGGCGAAGATCGAGCAGGAAGTCGGCGTCATCGACATCCTCGTGAACAACGCCGGCATCATCAAACGCATCCCGATGCTGGAAATGAGCGCTGCCGAGTTCCGGCAGGTGATCGACGTGGACCTCAATGCGCCCTTCATCGTCGCCAAGGCCGTCCTTCCCTCCATGATCAGGAAGGGCCATGGAAAGATCATCAACCTCTGTTCGATGATGAGCGAACTCGGGCGGGAGACCGTTTCCGCCTATGCCGCGGCGAAGGGCGGCCTCAAGATGCTCACCCGGAACATCTGCTCCGAGTTCGGCAGCCAGAACATCCAGTGCAACGGGATCGGACCCGGGTATATCGAAACGCCCCAGACCGCCCCGCTGCGGGTGGACGGCCACCCCTTCAACAGCTTCATAATCTCCAAGACGCCGGCCGGCCGCTGGGGAACGACGGACGATCTCACGGGTCCCGCCGTCTTCCTGGCCTCCGAGGCGTCCAATTTCGTCAACGGTCATATCCTCTATGTGGACGGCGGTATTCTCGCCTATATCGGTAAGCAGCCGTCATGAAAAGCGAAGCTCCCGGCAGCGAACTGCGGAGAAGCTTCGACGCCGGCTTGGCAGATGTTTTTGTCGAAGAACCCATCACGTTGCCCCGAGAATCCGGGGCACCAAGGAGTTGCCATGAAGACGATTGAAAGGTATTCCCTGGGCACCGGCGACCGCTTCGGCCGTCAGTGCGCCGCGCAAATCGCCGCGGTCAAAAAGGCGAGGGAGGCGGGCATCGATGTCGCGATCGTATGGAACAAGAGCCATCGCGAGCATCTCCTGGCCGGCACCGTGCCCGCCGACCAGGGTGCGGCCGCCGTGCAGGCCGTCCGGGAAACCGGCTGGGACGGTCCCTGGTACGTCGATGCCGACCATATCGGCATGACCACCGTCGAACGTTTCGCCCCCTACTGCAACTTCTTCACCATCGATGTCGCGGACTTCATCGGCAAGAGCGCGGCTCCCGAGGCCATCGCGGCCTTCACGGCGAAGCACGCGGATCTTGCCGCCGCGAAAGGCATTCCGGCGCGCCTGGATGCCGCCGCGATCCAGGCGGCGGCCGAACGTTATCTGCATGCCGTCGAGGAGACGGCCAAAACCTACCGCCGCATCTGCGAACTCAGGAAGGGAGACGACTTCGTCACCGAGGTGTCGATGGATGAAACCGCCATCCCCCAGACCCCCGCCGAACTCATCGTCATCCTCGCGGCCTTGGCCGATGCGGGCGTTCCGGTGCAGGCCATCGCGCCCAAGTATTCGGGCCGCTTCAACAAGGGGGTCGACTATGTCGGCGATGTCGCCGCTTTCCTGAAGGAGTTCGAGGCCGACGTCCGCGTCGCCAAGTGGTGCGCCGAGGCCTTCGGCCTGCCGAAGAGCCTCAAGCTCTCGATCCACACCGGCAGCGACAAGTTCAGCCTCTACCGAGGCATCGGACGGATCATCCGCCAAGAAGAGACCGGCGTTCACCTCAAGACCGCCGGCACGACCTGGCTTGAGGAGATCGTCGGACTTGCGGAGTCCGGCGGCGACGGCCTGGCCATGGCCAAGGAGATCTACCGCGCGGCCTATGACCGCTTCGCGGAAGTCGTCGCCCCCTATGTCGAGGTCATCGACATCGATCAGAAGAAGCTTCCCTCCCCCGACGAGGTGGACCGCTGGGACGGTCCGGCGCTCGTTGCCGCCGTTCGCCATGTGCAGACCGACCAGCGCTTCAACCCCATGATGAGGCAGCTCTTCCATGTGGGTTTCGCCGTCGTGGCCTCGATGGGTCAGCGATTCTACGAAGCCGTCGAGAAGCACAAGGCGGCGGTGTCGCGCAACGTCACCGTGAATCTCTGGGAGCGGCATATCGTTCCGCTTTTCATTGGCTGAACCATTGGCTGAAAAAGGAGTCCGGGCATGTCTTACATCGAAGAGCTGTTCTCCCTGAAGGGACGTAAAGTAGTCGTGACGGGGGGGGGCGGCGCCATTCCCGGGTCGATCGCCGCGGGCCTGGCCAAGGCAGGCGCCGACGTTTGCCTCTGGGGCCGCGGCACGAACCACCCCATGAGCGAAGCCGCCAAGGAGGTGCGCGCGGAGGCGGGACCGGGCGCCGGCCATGTCGAGGCGATTACCGTGGACACCGGGGATGCCGCTGCCTGCGAGCGGGCCGTTGCCGAAACCGAAACCCTTATCGGGCCGCCCGATGTCCTTATCAACGGCGTCGGCGGCAACAGGGGAAAGGCGCCCTTCGTCGACCTGGACGAAAAACTGTTCCGGGAGGTTCTCGAACTCAATCTTCTGGCCGGACTGGTGACCCCGACCAAGGCGTTTGCGCGCTACTGGATCGCCCGGGGCATCAAGGGCAATGTCGTCATGATGGCGTCGATGACCAGTTACAAGCCCCTCTCCGGCGTCTGGGCCTACGATGCAGCCAAATCGGCCCTCCTCAACCTGACCGAAGGCCTCGCCAAGGAGCTGGCGCCGCAGGGCATTCGCGTGAACGGGATCGCTCCCGGCTTCTTTATCGGGAACCAGAACCGGGCCCTGCTCATCGACGAGAAGACGGGCGAACCGACGGCACGCGGCAAGGCCATCCTCGCCCGCACCCCCTTCGGCCGTTTCGGCGAGAAGTCGGAGCTCCGCGGCGCCGTCATCTTTCTCATCAGCGACCGGGCGAGCGGCTTCGTCACCGGGGTCACCATCCCGGTGGACGGCGGCTACCTGACGGACAATATTTAATAGGGGGCAGCTCCTCTATTCTTTCCCGAAAATAGGGGAGCTGTCCCCCCTTTTCAAGGGGGTTTTTATGGGTCGAACCATCGTCATGGATGAGGATCGTCTTTTTCCCTCCGATCGCACCGAGCGGGGGATCGCGCGCCGCCTGTACGCCGAGGTCAAGGACCTGCCCATCGTCAGCCCCCACGGGCACACCGATCCCCGCTGGTATGCCGACAATGCCGCCTTCCCGAATCCCGCCGAGCTGTTCCTGATCCCGGACCACTATCTCTTCCGGATGCTCCACAGCCAGGGCGTTCCCCTGGAGAAACTCGGCATCCCCCGGGTGGACGGAGGCCCGGTCGAAACGGACCCCAGGAAGATCTGGCGTCTTTTCGCGGACCATTACCACCTCTTTCGGGGAACCCCCTCCCGGATGTGGCTAGAGCACGTCTTCTTCTTCCTCTTCGGCATCGATCAGCGCCTCGCTCCGGCCAATGCGGACGAGATCTACGACCGGCTCGCCGCGACGCTTCTGAAGCCTGAATTCAGGCCCCGCGCTCTTTTCGACCGTTTCAACATCGAGGCGTTGGCCACGACGGACTCGCCGCTCGATTCCCTCGAACAGCACCGGAAGATCGCCGCCTCAGGCTGGAAGGGAAAGGTGATTCCCGCTTTCCGTCCCGACCCGGTGGTCGATCCGGACTTTCCGGGATTTGCCCAGAACGTTGCCCGCCTGGGAGAACTCACGGGGAAAGATACGAACCTCTGGGAGGGATATCTCGCGGCCCTGGCCGATCGTCGCCGGTTCTTCAAAGAGTTGGGCTGCACCTCCACCGACCACGGCCACCCTAGCGCCGCGACGGCCGATCTTACCGCCTCCGCCTGCCGCACCCTTTTCGCCAAGGCCCTTCAAGGCGGTCTTTCCGCCGGGGAAGCTGAGCTCTTCCGGGGACAGATGGTCACCGAGATGGTTCGCATGAGTCTCGACGACGGACTGGTCATCCAGATCCATCCCGGCGCCTTTAGGAACCACAACGAGGCCCTCTTTCGGCGCTTCGGCCGCGACAAGGGGGCCGACATCCCGGTCCGGACGGAGTATACCCAGGCCCTGAAGCCCTTGCTGGACCGCTTCGGCAACGAGCCCGACCTGACGGTGGTCCTGTTCACCCTGGACGAGACCGCCTACAGCCGCGAACTGGCGCCCCTGGCCGGCCATTACCCGATCCTCAAGCTCGGCCCTTCCTGGTGGTTCTTCGATTCTCCCGAAGGGATGCTGCGCTACAAGCGGCTCGTCATGGAGACGGCCGGGTTTGCCAATACGGTCGGTTTCAACGACGACACGCGGGCCTTTCTCTCCATCCCGGCCCGCCATGACATGGCGCGGCGGATCGACTGCGCCTTCCTGGCGGAACTGGTTGCCAGCCATCGGCTCGATGAGGACGAGGCAGCCGATCTGGCCGCGGATCTGGCCAACCGCCTGGCCAAAGGGGCTTACAAGCTCTGAGTAATGCGTACCCTGAAGCGTGATCGGGCTGAAAAAAGCCATAATGAATGGGAGTGGACATGAACGTAAGCAATAATGGGAGAGAGAAAATCGTACAGATCGCCCCTGGCAGGTGGCGCCGCATCCTCCATACCGACAGCCTGCTGATGGCGGTGATCGATTTCGAAGACGGTCCGGCCTCGGCGCCCGATCCGCCCCACAGTCACCCGCATGAGCAGGTGACCTTCGTGGCCGCCGGAGAGGTGCTTTTTTTCATCGACGAGGAATTCCGCCGGCTCGGACCGGGGGATATGGTGGCCGTACCACCCGACAGGCCTCACAGGATCCAACTGCTGACCCCCTATGTCCGCCTGGTCGACACCTTTACCCCGCTGCGTCAAGACTTTCTTTAAAAGAGCGGCCGGCGGCAGCGGCAGTCGCCATCCGACGGTTATTTATTGACGAAGCGCAGACGAAAGATGCTTTACCCGCTCTGCGCTTCTCGTCGCTGATGAAACTTCCTTGACTTACCAAAGGTCTTTCCCTATCGTCAGCCCATGCAAAAACGGGTGCCGAAAAGGCGCACCGTCGGGATTCACGAAATGTGACCCCTTCTACAGATGCCGCTTTAGGGCATTGCATACCATCGCTTAAAGAGCTGCCTCCTTCGTAGTATTTGTTTTAGGACCGTTGCAAGTGAGAGCACCATGATCGAAAGAATCTCGGGAAATTTCCTACAGTGGCTCCGAAGTTTCTATTATGTGGCCGAGAATGGGAGCATCAGGCAGGCGGCCATTGCCATGGGGCGGAAACAGCCGACCATTACCCGCCAGATCCAGCTTTTGGAAAAGGAACTGGGGGTCACGCTCTTCGACCGTTCCCGCAGCGGAGCGATGATCACGGCCGAGGGAAAAAAACTCCAGGAGGAGTTGGGCCATCTGTTCAGGGACGTCAATCGCATCAAGGCCGACCTGAAGGTTAAGGACCGCGGGTACGAAGGAAAGATCTCTGTTGCGACACCCCATGCCATCATCGATGCCATCCTCCTGCCCTATGTCGAACAGTTCAGAAAGCTTCATCCCCGGGTGATGTTCCATTTCGAAGGCGCGATCCACGAGGAGGTGTATGAAAAGGTGGAATCCGCCGAGGTTGACTTCGGCATCTCCGTTTGCGAAACCGCTCCCGAGACGTTGACCTGTTATACGATATTCGAAACAGGACTCGTCCTGATTGCGCCGAAGAAAAACCCCTTTTTCCGGGGCAAGTCTCCGACGCTCCGACAGATCGCCAAGGCGCCTCTGATCTTTTTTACCCATGGCTGTTCGGTCGATCCGCTGATTGCGGGACCCTTTGCCGAGGAGCATCTGCGACCCAATGTCGTGATGACCCACAATAACTTCATGTCGATGAAGAAGTACGTGGCGATCGGGATGGGCGCCGCCATCCTGGGCAGGCATGCCGTCTCCAAGGAAGACGAGAAGGTATTCGACATCTTTTCTCTCGACCGCTACTTCCCGATGCGGAGACACGGGATCGTGCTGAAGAAGAATGCCTACATCTCGCCGCTGTTGCGGGCTTTCCTCAAGACGATCAAACCCGATATCAAATTCATCCGGAGGAGCAGGCAACATGATCCGCTTGCTCTGTAGAAAGGCGCCGACCTGCATTTATGGCATCAATATTGCGAAGTGCGGGGTTGTAAGGTTGATGCCCGTTTCTTGTTTTGGTTTGAAAAAATTAACTGATTAATATTGCAAAACAAGTTCAACCGTGCGTGGAACCCTGATCTTGAGAGCAGTCATTGTTTTGACATCCTATTGAAAAAAGGAAGCTATTGAAATTATGGAAATAAATCCCAGTTACCATAGTCCGAAGGGTATCGACAACCGCCATGGTCAAACTTCCGTCGAGACGGCGTCAAAATCCTTTTCAGCGGAATTAAAGGAGAGCATGGGGCGGGAGCAGGAGAGCGTCGCCCAGGAGCCGGTCCCGACCGCCCCGGCCGGTGGCCAGCCGGTTGAATATATTGTGAAAAAGGGAGACAATCTCTGGAATATCGGGAGAAAGCTATTTAAGGTCGATCCTTCCCAAATTGCCAAAGATAACGGTCTGACCAATCCTGATATGCTTAAGATTGGCCAGAAATTAATCATAAATCCTGCCCCGTCTCCTGCAACCCCAACCGTTCAGCTTCCACTGAGCGGGGCCGTGACCGCCAGTTGGTATGGCGCGGAACACCATAATAAGAAAACGGCCAGCGGACAGATTTTCAATATGAACAAAAATACTCTGGCCCACAGGACGTTGCCGATGGGAACCAAAGTGCGGCTGATCAATCCCGACAACGGCAAGGTCGCCGAAGGGGTGGTGAACGACCGCGGTCCTTATATCAAAGGCCGGGATGTCGATGTTTCCTATGCCATGGCCAAACAACTCGGCTTCGTCCAAAAGGGAGTGACAAAACTCAACATAGAAAAGATATAGATGCTTTCATCCAATATTATCTAACAGGAGGAGGAAAACATGAAGTATGTCCATACGACCATTCTGATCAGCAATCTGGAGGCATCCGTCAAATTCTATGAGCAGCAGGCAGGGCTGACCGTCCAGAGAAGATTTCCGGCGGGTCCCGGCAAGGAGATTGCTTTTTTGGCCGATCAGGCGGGGGACACCTGTGTGGAACTGATGCAGAGTGCCGCCGATGGCGTGTTTAAGGGCACCGGAATCAGTTTGGGGTTTCGCGTGGCGGACCTGGACAAGGAGCGAGCCGCAAAAGAGGCCGCAGGGCTGAATCCCGGCCCGGTGATTTCGCCGAATCCGCATACCCGGTTTTTCTACATATCCGACCCGGACGGCGTGCGGATCCAGTTTACGGAAGAAAAGAAATAGATCCATTCCGCAAGCAGCGGGAGAAAACAAATTCAGAGGTGCTGTTATGTCAAAAACGGTTTTGTCTCGGAAGGGTTACATTCTCATTTCCCTTGCCGCCCTATTTGTTTTCACGGCCGCCAATGCCTTTGCCTATGACTGGATCATCCATTTCCCCGACAATCTGTCGGGCGACAAGTGCCATGTCACTGCCAATGCCAAGGGGGGCAAGAACGCCTCCAAGGTGATGACTACAGGCATGCACTGGACATGGCGTTCCGGAACGGAACCGCTCACCACCATCACCGGCTGGTGCGAAAACTACCCCGGAGGCATGACTTCATCCGACCACCTGGTGAGCCGCACCTGCGAGGGCGCTGACTACTCAACCGTCGTATCGGGCAACATTTCATGCTCCAGCAACGTCAGATTGAGAATTTGCATGAAAGACAATGGAAAGGCTGGATTCTGCCCCGAATAGCAGGCATCCGCAAGGCAACCGGCGCCAAAAGACTCGGGGCGCTTCACGGAGCATGCCGGTGGAAGTGACAAAGACCACGCAGGAGCGCCTTTTTTCCCGGGACTTCCTCTGCGTGCTGGTGGCCCAATTCGCCAATACCTTGGGGGTGCAGACGCTGCTCGCCACGCTGCCCGTCTACGTCGTCAGCCTCGGGGGCAGCCGCGCCGAGGCGGGCCTCGTGAGCGGCACCCTCTATTTTACGGCCCTGCTCTTTCGTCCCTGGACGGGCTGGCTGACCGATGCCTGGCGGCGCCGTCCGCTGGTGCTGATCGGCTCGTCCCTTTACGGCGTCTCCAGCCTCGTCTATCTGCTGACCCATTCGATTCCCCTGTTGGTCTTCGGCCGCTTCGTGCAGGGGCTCGGGATGAGCTGCTACAGCACGGCCGCCCACACCTATGTGGCGGACATCGCGCCGCGCCAGCGGCGGGCCGAGGCCATGGGCTTTTTCGCGGCCGTGCAGGCGATCGCCCTCATCCTGGGGCCCGTCCTCGGTTTTATGCTCGTCAATGAAATCGGTTTCCATTACCTCTTCTATTGCACGGCGGGACTGGGCTTTTCCACCTTTGTCATCTCGCTTTTTGCCAAGGAAAGACGGCTGCCCTCGGAGGTCAATCACCGGCCCTGGACCTGGAAAACGGGCATCGTGGCGGTGAGCGCACTGCCGATCTCCCTGACCATGCTCTTTTTAGGCGTGGGCCTCGGGGCAATCAGCACGTTCATCGCCATCTTCGCCCAGTCGCGGGGTCTTAGCAACCCCGGCTTCTACTTCATGGTGCAGGCCGGCGCCCTGCTGATCTCCCGGCCCCTGGCCGGCCGTCTGGCGGACCGCTACGGTCGCTTGATCATCATCATTCCCGGCGTCATCTTCATGACCTTGGCGTTAGCACTGCTGCCCCTGGCGCAGGGTTTTCCCCATTTCGTGGTCTCGGCGGCGCTGTACGGCATGGGGCTCGGTTCGGCCCAACCGGCGATCATGGCCCTCTTGGTCGACCGGACCAGGAAGGACGAGCGGGGCCTGGCCACGAGCACCTACTTTACGGGATACGATCTGGGCATCGCGATCGGCGCCATGGGCCTGGGCATCGTGAGCCAGCACCTGGGCTTCGGCGCGATGTGGGGCATCGCGGCCGCCTGCACAGGACTGAGCCTGCTGGGCATCCTGTTGAGCCGCCACTCGGGAAACGCCGCCGCGCAGTAGTTTTTTGTCTTGATATTCCCAAAACCGCGCTTCCGATCCTTCCTGGGAAATTTATCTCCCATCAGCAGGATACGGGTTGGGCGGCAAAATTGAAATGAGGAAGCAATCATGGAATTGTCTCGAAGAGATTTGATGAAAAAGGCGGGAATGGCGGCCGTGGGGACCGGATTTGCCGAACTATCGCTTTCCCTTGCGAATAAAGCTGCCGCTGCCGGGGCGGCGGAGAAGAAGCAGGATAAGAGCACCGATTTGCCTTGGCCCTATAAGAAACTGGACCCGGTGACAGTGGCGGAAGAGGCCTATCAGGGATACTACAGGGGGGCTTGCGGCTATGGGGTGTTGGAAGCGATTGTTTCTCCCTTGCAGAAAGAAATCGGCTTTCCCTATACGACGCTGCCCTTGACCCTCTTTGTCGTCCAGCAAGGAGGGGTGGCTGATGTGGCGTCTCTCTGCGGGGCACTGAATGGCGCTGCGCACGCCATATTTTTGGTTGCCGGCGGCATGGATAAAAAACAGCGGGAAATCGCCTATGCGATCATACAGGATCTGTTCCTCTGGTATGAGCAGACGGCGCTCCCTGATTACCGACCGAAAACGCCCCGATATGAGATCAGCAAATCGCTCTCCGGCTCCAATCTTTGCCACATCTCCGTTTCCAAATGGTGCAAGACTTCAAAGTTCAAGTCTTTTTCCAATGAACGGTCCGAACGTTGCGGTTGGCTGACCGCTGCGGTTGCGAAACATACCGTGGAGCTTCTCAATAAATATGCCGATGGTGCGTTCCAGGCCGCATATCCCCTTTCCGCCGCCGCGCAGAATTGCCGGGGTTGCCATGATAAAAAGAGCAAGCTGGAAAACACGCGGGCTGTGATGGATTGCGGAGGCTGCCATTTTACTCCCGCTATGAAACAGGAGCATCCCAAGTTGTAGGGATGCCCAAGGTTCCCTCGGCACCCCCCCTGTTGCCGTCGTCATGGAAGCCCTGAAGGCCAGGAAGGAGATCCTGGAGACGGTCATCACCTGGGCGTGAAGAAGAAAAAGCCGACATGAATCCGCCCGCGAAGGCATGACCCGCGACTTTCTGTTGAGAAAGTACGAATCGCCGCTTTCCGGAGCCTGCTCCGGGGAGCGGAAAAACGTAAGCGACTCTCGTAAGACGCTTAAATATATCCTATGGATAAGTCACTTCAGTGCGCTGAAGTGGAAAGAAAAATGCCCGCGGGCATCCCCTCTGCCCGGGGACCACGAACGGCTTCGGCGGCCGTTTTTTTTACTTGACCTTCATGCGCCTTGTGGTATCTTCGGCCAGCATTGCCGCTTACTCTTTCCACCGTTCCTGTTCGGCTGTTTTTCAGATCCTCTGTCCCACGTGTGCCTTTGATCCTTTATTTCACTGTTTCACTGCTCCACGTTTCACCTCTTTGCCATTCCGGCCTCGGATTTTAGCTTTGAGGTGCCATAGGGAGAGCTGAACCATCGGGGCTGAATTTTGCCTATGGGAAATAGAGAGAGGGATGCACCTGATTATAAACAGTTAGATGAAAAAAGGGGGGGTAATGTTATGAAAAAGCGTTTGCTCGTTTCATGCACGATTTTGTTTGCCTTTCTCCTGGTTTCAGTCAACCTGTCCGTCACTACATCCGTCGCGTCCGCGGCACCGGCGCCGGAGATAAAAGCCAAGGTCCTCAAGGGGGTCGGCAGTTTTAGAAAAGATGGAACCCTTGGCGATTCCTTCGATCTGTTTGCCAATAAACTCAAAGAAAAATCGAAAGGCGCCCTTACCCTCAACTGGATCGGTTCGTCGGAAGCCATTCCCCAGGCCGACCAGCCGACGGCCGTCAAGAACGGCGTCATCGATTTCCATTTTGCCGCCTTTTCCGCCTACGAAAAGGTGCTGCCCGTCACCATCGGTGCGCCGCTCAATCAGCACACCCCCATGGAAGACCGCAAGAACGGGGTCTATGACTTCTGGACCAAGGCCTTCGAGGGGTTCGGCGTCCGTTACCTCGGCGTCTCCCATTCTCCGGGAAACTATTACTTTTTCCTGAAGAAGCCCATCAAGAATCCCAAAACCGATTTCAAAGGAATGAAGCTCAGGACGAGCAACACCTATGTGGCTTTTATCAGGGCCTTAGGCGCCGTTCCGGTCACGGTGCCGACCGACGAGACTTACAGCGCCCTACAGACCGGGCTCGTCGACGGGAGCGGCTGGGTGTGCGACTCCTTCGATGGCCTCAAAGGCTATGAGGTGCTCAAATACTGGGTAGACCATCCCTTTTACCAGGCCACCACAACGATGCTCATCAACCTGAAGACCTGGAACTCGCTCGATAAGGCGGCCCAGGCGATTTTCAACCAGGCGGCCATGGAAACCGAGGCCGAGCGCTGGGCCGCCCTGCGTGCCCAGGATGCGGTCTACTTCAAGGAGTTCAAGACCAAGGGCATGAGTCCCATCACCTTTACCGCCGAAGACGCGAAATGGTACCTCCAGACCGGCCGGGATGCCAAATGGGCGGAAGCGAAAGGCAAGGTGAGCGACCAGGACTACGCCACGATGCAGAAGCTGTTCACCAAGCCCTGACCATTGCCAATGTGGTTCTGCCGAAGAAATCAATCAACTGAGGTGGATTCTATGAGCAGCTCAACCAAAGCCGCTGATAAAATAGCGGCGCGCTTCGATCTGGTGATCGACCGCATCCTGACCGCCTTCATGGTCATCGCCGGCGTCCTGTGCATCCTCATGATGCTGGGCATCAGCGTCGAGGTGGTTACCCGCTACTTCTGGAATATACCGATCCTGGGGATGCTGGAGGCCTCGGAAATGGCGATGCTCTACATCGCCTTTCTTTCCGCGGCCTGGGTGCTGAAGAAAGAGGCCCACGTCAATATGGACCTGATCAACAGCTATCTTCCCCCCCGGGCGCTCGCCATTCTCAATGTCCTGCTTTCGCTCGTCGGCGCCGCCATCGCCTTTGTCCTTCTCTGGTACGGCGCCAAGGTCACGATCGGCGTTTTTCTCGACGGCACCAACATGCCTGGGAACATGGACATCAACAAGGGGTATCAGCTGATGATCATCCCCCTGGGCAGCCTGCTGCTCTTCATCCAGTTTTTAAGAAGGGCCTGTGGATTCTGGAAAAACGCGCAATCCGGCAACGCCTGACAGGAGAGTGAACCTATGGAATGGCCGATCACGTTATTCATCATTCTGGGAAGTCTGCTGATCCTGATCTTGTCCGGGTTCCCCATCGCTTTTTGCTTCTTTTCGCTCTGCATGGTGGGGGTGATCATCTTCTGGGGCGGCATCTCGGGGTTCGAGCAGTATATCCTCAGCGTCAGCTCTTCGGTGACCAAATTCGAGCTGGTGCCGGTGGTCCTTTTTATCCTCATGGGTGCGATCCTCTTCGAATCGAAGGTGGGAACGAACCTGATCAATACGGTGAACAAGTGTCTGGGCCGCTTGCCGGGGAGGCTGGGGATCGTGTCGGTCATTACCGGCACGATCTTCGCCGCCTTGAGCGGCTCCAGCATGGCCAGCACCGCGGTCCTGGGGTCGGTCCTGACGCCGGAAATGGAAAAATACGGCTACAGGAAGGCGATGAGCCTGGGGTCCATTATGGCCGGGGGGAGCCTGGCCATGATGATTCCGCCCAGCGGCCTGGGGGTCTTCATCGCGGTCCTCGCCAAATGCTCGGTAGGGGCCTTTTTGATCGGGATCATCATCCCCGGCCTGATCCTGGCCTTTCTCTTCGGCGCCTATATTTTTCTCCGCTCCTGGCTCTGGCCCGAGGAGGCGCCGCCCTACGAAACCCCCAGTGTCCCTCTTTCCGAAAAGCTCATGGATATCGTGAAATATGTACTGCCCCTGGTCGTTGTGATCTTCCTGGTGACGGGGATCATCATGATAGGCATCGCCACCCCCTCCGAGGCCGCCGCCACGGGCTGCCTGGGGGCCTTTGCCGTATCGGCTCTCTATAAAGGGGTCAACTGGCGCACGGTGAAGAAGAGCACGGTGACCACCGTCCGCCTCTCCGGAATGATCCTTTTGATCATGGCCGCCTCGTCGGCCTTTACGCAGGTATTGGCCTTCAGCGGCGTCAACCAGGGGATGACCCAATGGATCATGCATCTGCAAGTGCCTCCCATCGTGACGGTGATCGGCATCCTGCTCATCGTCATGCTCTTGGGCTGCTTCATGCCTTCCATGGGGATCGTGGTGATCGTCCTGCCCCTCTTCGGGCCCATCGTCACGGCGCTGCACCTGGACATGGTCTGGTTTGCCATCTTGATCATGGTCAACTGCGAGATGGGCGCCCTGACCCCGCCCTTCGGCAACGTCCTGTTCGTGATGAAAGGGGTAGCGCCTGCCGATACGACGATGGTCGATGTCTACAAGGCGGCGCTGCCGCTTTGTATCATCAATATTATCGTGATGGTGATCATCCTGCTCTTCCCGGCGACGACATTATGGCTGCCCGGCATTACTTTGGCGAAATAGCCGGGAGAAGGCCTTGGCCGGAGTCATAATCGGTAGGTGCTGCTTAAAAGCGCAATATTTCTGTTTATTGAGGTGCTGGCATGGCTGAGATTCAGGTTTTGATCACCCGTCCCGTAGAAAAGGAATTCGTGGAACAGATTACCGCCGTCGATTCCCGGATACAGCTCCTCGATGCCGCGGCCTTCTCTGCCGCCGAGGATAAAGGCGATTTTTCCGATAGAGAAAAATTCGATGCCCTGCTGGAACAGGCGGAAATCATCTGTGGCTACTGGCCGCCCATCAGCATCATGACCCGGGCGCCGCGCTTGAAGTGGTTCCACGCCATGATCGCCGGGGTGGACAGACCCGACTTTGCAGAGATGCTGCGGAGCCCGGTCGTCGTCTCCAACTCAACGGGGATCCATAACACGCAGGTCAGCGAACTGGTGTTGATGTTGATGCTGAATCTGGCCAAAAAAGCCCCCTTTTTCTTCAAGCAGCAGCAGGAAAAGCGCTGGTCGCCCGCCATCCCCGGGGTGCTGGAAGGAAAGACCCTGGGCATCCTGGGCTTCGGCAATATCGGCAGGGCCGTAGCGCGGCTGGCCAAGGCCTTCGGCATGCGGGTGATCGCCACCCGCCGGTCCATTACCGAAGCGACCTGCGAGCCCGATGTGGATCGCCTTTTGCCTGCCTCATCCCTGCCGGAGTTGCTGGCGGAAAGCGATTTTGTGGTCATCGCCTTGCCGGCCACGCCGGCGACCGGCAAGCTCATCGGAGAAGCGGAACTCCGGATGATGAAACCCTCGGCCTTTATCATCAACATCGCCCGGGGAAAGATCATCAACGAAGGGGCCCTGACCCGGGCGATCAAGGAAAACTGGATCGCCGGCGCCGGACTGGACACCGTTGCCGTGGAGCCCTTGCCCTCCTGGAGCGAGCTCTGGGAACTTCCCAATGTCATCATCACCCCCCATGTGGGCGGCAGGCGGACAGACTACAATCGGCTGGCCATTCCCCTTTTTCTGGAAAACCTGAAGCGGTACCTCGGCGGGGAACCGCTGCTGAACCTCATCGACAAGGCGAAAGGGTATTGAACGGAAAGCTATTTTCTCAAAAGGGTCTTTCCCGCGATTCCTACTGTCATTCCCGCGCAAGCGGGAATGACCAAGTGGGGCTGATTTTCAAAGCTCTCTGAATGTGAACTGACAGGGGGACTCATGGCGAACGATGCTGAGATCAGAATCAAGAACGGGATTTCCACCCCGGAGCTGGAGCGGCGCTGGACCGCCGTCCGGCAGGCGATGAAGGAAAGCGCCCTTGATTTTCTGATCCTGCAGAACAGCAACGATGTGCTGGGCGGCTACCTCAAATGGTTCACCGACCTTTTTGCCTACCATGATTTCACTTCCACGGTCATCTTCCCCCGCGATGACGAGATGACCACCGTCTGGCACGGCCCGGCCCTTCCGGGCCAGCCCTCGCCGCCCCCCTGGGCGGTGCGCGGGGTCAAAAAGCGGATCAGCGTGCCGGCGGTCCCGTCGCTCAATTTCACTAACCACCTCATGGCCGAAAAGGTCGTCGAGGAATTGCAGGGCCATAAAAACGCCCGCATCGGCTTTGTGGGGCCGGGCTTCATCTCCGCGGCCTTTTACAACTATGTGACAAGCCGTCTTCCCGGCGCCGTCTTTACCGATGCCACGGAACTGGTGGATAAGATCAAGGCGATCAAGAGCGACGAGGAGATCGCGCTCCTGAAAAGGACCGCGGCGCTCCAGGACCAGGCCTTTGAATACATCCTGACCCGGGTGCGACCGGGCCGGACCGAGCGCGAGGTATTCGACGACTGCGCTAACAAGTGCCGGCAACTGGGAACGAGCCAGGCCTGTTTCATGGGCAGCTCCGCCCCGCCGGGCAAGCCGGCCCGGCTCATCCTGCCGAGCTTCGCCAACAAGGTCATCGATGTGGGGGATCAGTTCACGATCCTGCTCGAGACCAACGGCCCGGGCGGCGTCTGGACCGAGCTGCAGCGGACGATCTGCCTGGGGGTGGTGACCCCGGAGCTGGAAGACCACTTTGCCCTGGCGAAGGCGCTGCAAAAGGTCACCCTGGACCTCCTGCGGCCCGGCGCCGATCCCAGGGAAATCTGGGCGGCGAACAATGCCTTTTTGCGCAGCCACGGCTATCCCGAAGAGCACCGGATCTATGCCCACTCCATGGGCTACGACATGGTGGAGCGCCCGGGCATAAGCCAGGAGGAGACGATGACGATCCGGGCCGGGATGAATATCGCGGTCCATCCGGCCATTGCCTCGGACAAGGCCTTCGGCATGTACTGCGAAAACTATCTGGTCCAGGAAGCAGGCGCTCCCCTTTGCCTCCACCAGACGCCTCAGCAGATCTTTAAAATTTAATAACCACAGGGAGACATCGCGATGATCCGTGACGACCTGGTGCTCGCCAACAAGATCCTCTTTACCGAAAAGGTGGTCGATGCCTTCGGCCACGTCAGCGTCCGCGATCCGAACCATCCCGGCCATTTTCTCATGGCCCGCAGCATCCCGCCCCCTTTCGTCACCGGCGATGACATCCTGGAGCTGGATCAGGAGGGCAACAAGGTCGATACCCGCACGGGCGAGGCCTCCATCGAGCGGTTCATCTATACGGAAATCTATCGGGCCAGGCCCGATGTCATGGCCATCGCCCACAGCCATGCGGAAGCGGTGCTGCCCTTCACCGTTTCCCGGGGGACCCCGTTGCGCGCCCTGACCCACAACGGCGGTTTTTTGGGGAAAGGGGCGCCGCTCTTTGAAATCCGCGATACCGTGGGCGATAAGAGTAATATGCTGGTCGGGAATCGGGAAATGGGGGAGGCGCTCGCCAGGACCCTGGGCGACCGCACGGTGGTGCTCATGCGGGGCCACGGCTTTACGGTGGTCGGCGGCAGTTTGCAGGAGGCGGTCTACAATGCCGTCAATACCGTGATTTCCGCCAAAATCCAATTGAACGCCATCCGCCTGGGCGACCTGACCTACCTCAGCGAAGGCGAAGCCGCCGCCGCCTCGAAAATCCACAAAACCGTCCTGGATCGCAATTGGGAAGTCTGGAAACAGCGGGCGTTGGGGCAGTTGCCGTGAAAAGATATCGTCATTTAAAGCGACATGAAAACGTAAGAGCGCTGCGTGATACGCTTAAATATATCCTGTAGATAAGTCACTTCAGTGCACTGAAATGGATGCGAATTGTTCCACCCCTCTCTTCCTCTGACGACTGCCGGACCTCTCATATCGCCGAGGCCATCAACTTCTCGACCCTGCCGAAGATGGTTCGGCAATGCCCGGATTTCCGGCGTAGCGGCTGGCGCCGGCGAAAGGGTGCAAGGATAATCTCCATTAAAATCATTGACAAAGGATAACCAAAGTGGTTCAGTAAGCCCGCTTTTCGGCTCACATGTTCCATTACCAAGCAGCATGGGTTCCTTCCAAAAGCATCAACAGAATTATTTGGATAGGCTGTTATGACGCTCCAACCATTGTCGCACTGCTGAGGAACCGAATGGCCAATAAAGAAGCCACCGCCCGGATCAAGATCAACAAACTGCTCGAAGCGTCAGGCTGGCGTTTTTTCTCTGAAGGGTGCGCCCCCGCCAACATTCGCCTCGAACCCAGCGTGACGCTCAAGTCATCTGATCTGGATGCCCTTGGCGAGAACTTCGAGAAAACGGCCAAAGGGTTCATCGACTTTCTCCTGCTTAACGAGAAAGGCTTTCCGCTCATCGTCCTTGAGGCCAAAGCGGAGGACAAGAACCCACTCGTGGGCAAGGAGCAGGCCCGCAAGTATGCCAAGTCCCAAAACTGCCGGTTCGTCATTCTCTCCAACGGCAACCTCCATTACTTCTGGGATATGGAGCGTGGAAATCCCTATGTCATCACCTCCTTTCCCACGCCGGACTCGGTCATCGGCTACCAGAAAGTGACACCCAATCCGCAACGCCTGATCGAGGAACAGGTGGATGCCGATTACGTCGTCCTCACCCAGCGGCCCAACTATCAATCCGAAGCGGCGTGGCGCAACGAGACGGAACGCCCGGGCTATATCAAGGCCAATAATCTGCACTTTTTGCGCGCCTATCAATTGAAGGCCATCCACGCCCTGCAGCGTGCCGTCAAGGAGGGCAAAGACCGCTTCCTTTTCGAGATGGCTACCGGTACCGGCAAGACCCTCGTCGCCGCTGCGGTCGTCAAGCTCTTTCTCCGCACCGGCAATGCCAAACGGGTCCTTTTTATGGTGGACCGTCTTGAGTTGGAAGATCAGGCCGGCAGGAAACCCACATCTCCGCTACTGCTGATGTCAGCCGATTTCAAGACGGTCGTTTATAAAGAAAACCGCGACGACTGGCGGCGGGCGGAAATCGTCGTCACCACCGTGCAGTCGCTCCTTTTTAACAACAAATACCAGCGGCTCTTCTCGCCGACCGATTTCGATCTGGTCATCTCCGACGAAGCCCATCGCTCCATCGGCGGCAACGCCCGCGCCGTCTTCGATTACTTCATCGGCTACAAGCTCGGGCTCACCGCCACGCCTCGCGACTACCTCAAACGGTTCGACAAGGCCAAGCCGTCCACCCGCGATCCACGCGAGGCCGAGCGCCGCCTGCTGCTGGACACCTACCGCACCTTTGGTTGCGAAAAGAGCCAGCCCACCTACCGCTATTCGCTGCTCGACGGCGTGAAGGAAGGCTTCCTGATCAACCCCACCGTGGCGGATGCCCGAACCGAGATCACCACCCAACTCCTTTCCGAAAAGGGATTCATCGTCTCCTTCACCGACAACGGCGGCGAAGATCAGAAGGAGGCCTTCAAACAAAGTGAGTTCGAGAAGCGTTTCTTCTCCAAGGCCACAAACGAACTATTCTGCAAGACCTTCCTGGAAAACGCCCTGTGCGATCCGGTGAGCGGAGAAATCGGCAAATCCATCGTCTTTGCGGTCAGCCAAAACCATGCCGCCAAGCTGACGCAGATCCTCAATCAGATGGCCGACCGCATCTTCCCCGGCAAATACCGGTCCGACTTCGCCGTGCAGGTCACTTCCCAGATCCCCGATGCCCAGTTGTTCACCATCAACTTCAGCAACAACAATCTGCTCGGCTCGGCGAACTTCCTGTCCGGATACAGGACCAGCAAGGCCAGGGTCTGCGTGACCGTGGGCATGATGACCACCGGCTACGATTGTACCGACATCCTCAATCTCGGCCTCTTTCGCCCGATCTTTTCGCCCACGGATTTCATTCAAATCAAGGGACGCGGAACCCGGAAACACAACTTCCTCGAAGAACTGTTCGACGACAGCCTGAAAGACAGCATCAAGGAACCGCAGAAGAAGGCATTCAAGCTTTTCGATTTTTTCGCCAATTGCGAATATTTCGAAAAGAAGTTCAAGTACGACGAGGTGCTGAAGCTTCCCGTTCCCAAAAGCAAGGGCTACACGAAAGGCGGCGGCACAGGCCCGGCGGTCGGCGGCGCCTACGAGCACCTGGGGGAGGACCTCCTTGCCTCCCTGAAAGTGGCCGAGATCGGCTACGAGGGGATGAAGATCGACCGCATGTTCTTCGAGAAATTCGAGGATGCCGTGCGCGAGGACAAGACGATCGCCCAGGCGGTGGATGCCGGGCAGTGGGATCGCGTGATCGATTATGTGAACCGCGAGGTCTTCGACAAGCCTGAGGAATACTACAATCTCGACAAGCTGCGCAAGGCCGCCGCCGTGGATCGCCGCCTGACCCTGCGGGAAATCCTGGAGAAGATCTTCGGGCTCATCCCGCGCTTCAAGTCCCGGGACGAACTGCTGGAAGAGGAGTTCGCCAAATTCGTGGCCGATGCCAAGCCCGCAGAAGCCGAGGCGATCCCGGCCATCAAGACCTACTTCAAGGCCTATGTCACGAGCGGTCAGGTGCGGCATATCATCGAAGAGAAACAGTTCACCGACCTGGCCACCAATCCCGTCTTTTCGACCCGCGACTTCCGCGCCGTGCCGACAAAGTACCGCACGCTCATCCCTGAATACGTCAAGGACTATGTCCCCTTGAACCAGTTCCTAGCCTAGGAGGGAGCCATGAGCAAGACCAAGAAAACCACCATTGAGGTGAAGGGAACGGAGATCACCGTCATTTCGCACAACCAGGAAGACTACATCTCTCTGACGGACATGCTGAAGGCAAAAGACGGGGATTTTTTCATCTCCGACTGGCTGCGAAACCGCAACACCGTCGAGTTTCTCGGCATCTGGGAGAGGGTCCACAACCCTGATTTTAATTATGGCGAATTCGCCATAATTAGAAGTCAAGCAGGACTCAACAGTTACAAGATCAGCGTCAAGGAGTGGGTGGATAAAACCCATGCCATCGGTCTGAAGGCTGCCACCGGGCGATATGGGGGCACCTATGCCCATAAGGACATCGCTTTTGAATTCGGCATGTGGATCAGTCCGGAATTCAAGATCTACCTCATCAAGGAATTCCAGCGTCTCAAGGAAGACGAGAATCGCCGATTATCGCTTGCCTGGAACCTGAACCGCACCCTTTCCAAGCTCAACTACCGGATTCATACCGACGCCATCAAGGCGCACCTGATTCCGGCCGCAGTGACGCCGGCACAGGCCGCCGTCACCTACGCCACCGAAGCGGACCTCCTCAATGTGGCCCTCTTCGGCCAGACCGCCAAGCAATGGCGGGACGGCAATCCCCAGCTTGAGGGGAACATGCGCGAGTACGCCACCATCGCCCAACTGCTGGTGTTGGCCAATATCGAGAGCATGAATGCCGAACTCATTCACATGGGGCTGCCCCAGGGGGAGCGCCTCAAACGTCTCAACCAAATCGCCATCCGCCAGATGCAGGTGCTCACCAACGCACCGGTACTGAAACAGCTCAAGGAATAAGATAAACCATGCTCGATACAGATACCAAACGCCGCATCGATACGGCCCGCGACATCCTCGTGGGCAAGGTCCCCGATCCCAAAAGCCAGGTAGAACAGATCACCATCGCCCTGATCTACAAGTTCATGGACGACATGGACGCCGAAAGCGAAGAATTCGGCGGCAAACGCAAGTTCTTTGCCAAGGAATTCGCCCGCTACGGCTGGGCCAAGCTCATGCGTGCGGGCCTGGGCGGCCACGAAACCCTGAACCTTTACGCCGAGGCCATTACCAAGATGCCGGAGAATCCCGGCATTCCGCCGCTCTTCCGCGACATCTTCAAGAATGCCTATCTGCCCTATCGCGATCCGGAAACGCTGAAGATGTTCCTCAAAGTCATCGACGAGTTCAACTACGACCACAGCGAACGCCTCGGCGACGCCTTCGAGTATCTGCTCTCGGTCCTCGGCTCCCAGGGCGACGCCGGGCAGTTCCGCACACCGCGGCACATCATCGATTTCATGGTCGAGATCATCGATCC
>JAKAFS010000052.1 GCA_021817825.1 Deltaproteobacteria bacterium
GTCGTCTGCGGCAAGTAGCCGGCCACCCATCCCCCCCATTTTATCTGTTCCAACTTCGGCGGCCGTTGGGGCGCCGCCCTGAAGGCGGCGGGCTTCGACGGGCTGGTCCTGACCGGCGCGTCGGAAAAACCGATCTTTTTACTGATCGACGGCAACGGGATCGCCTTTGAAGATGCCGCCGACCTCTGGGGAAAGGATACCGCTCAGACGGGCCGGCTCCTCAAGGACCGTTTTTCGGCCGCCGCGGCGGTCGCGGCCATCGGTCCGGCCGGGGAAAACCGGGTGGCTGCCGCGACGATCCTCGCCGACGACGATGCCAGCGGCTCCGGGTTGGGCGCCGTCATGGGCGCAAAAAAGGTCAAGGCGATCACCGTGGTCAGAACCGGGAAACTGATCCCCGAGATTCACGCTCCCGAAAGAGTGAAGGCCCTGACGCAGCATCTGCGGAAGCTGAAGCCCGACGGGTCGGCGCCCTATTTCAAGTGGATGCAGCAGGCACTGCCTGCGCCGGAACGGCTGAAGCGGCAGATCTGCTATGGCTGCATCAGCGGCTGCAACCGGACGTCCTATGAATCGCCGGAGGGGGAAAAGGGCAAGCTGCTCTGCACGGCCGGCGATTTTTATAAGCCGCTGGCCCGTTCCTTCTACGGCAATTCCAACGAGGTGCCCTTTGAAGCGGCCCGGTTATGCAATCGCTACGGGATCGATATCATGTTCATCCAATCCGTCGCCCGCTGGCTCCAGCAATGTCATTTACAGGGCCTGTTGACTGAAGCGGAAATCGACCTCCCCCTTTCGCGAATCGGCAGTGGCGAGTTTATCGAAGAGCTTCTCCGACAGATCTCTTTTCGGCAGGATTTCGGCCAGGCGCTGGCGGAGGGGATGGCGGCCACGGCGGGTGCGATCGGCGGCAAGGCCCGGGAGCTTTTTACCCATGGGGCCTATGACAAGATGGATCGGCCGCTCACCTATTCGCCCCGGCTCTACTTGCCCAATGCCCTTTTATATGCCCTGGAATTCAAGAAGCAGACCGCCCTGCTCCATCGCATCGTCTATACCCTGATCCCCTGGAAGTACTGGAGCGACGGACTGCCCGACAGCCCCGCCTCCAGCGGGCTGGTGCAGCAGATCATGAAGCGTTACTGGGATTTCGACGGCGATTTTACGAGTTACGCAGGACAGGCGCAGCTGGCCAAGGCGATCCAGAACCGGGTCTATGCCCAGGACAATCTCATCCTCTGCGACAAGACCTGGTCGATCGTCCTGACCGGAAACCCGGACGAGCCCATGATCAGCCCCGATCTGGAAGCGGAACTGATCCAGGCTGTCACCGGGATAAAAATGGACACCGCCGAATTCCTAAGGACGGGGGAAAGGGTGTTCAATCTACAGCGGGCCCTCTACATCCGGGAAGGGCATCGGGGAGTGGCGGAAGATACGCTTCCTGATTCGGTTTTCAATGAGCCGCTGGAGACGGAACACAACAATGCGGAATGTCTGGTGCCCGGGAAGGATGGTCGGCCCGTGTCCAGAAAAGGGGCAACGCTCGATAAACCGGAATTCGAAGAGATGCGCCGCGATTACTACCGGATCAGCGGCTGGGATCCCGCCACGGGATATCCGACCGCAAAGATCCTGAAGGCGCTCGAATTAAGCGAAGTGGCTGCGGATTTAAAGCACCGCGGACTGATCGAAGATGGATGAGAGGCTGTGGCCGCCCAAGTGTGGATCGAATGTAAAATAGCATCTTGCGAAACAAAGAACAGGGGGCAGCAATGAAATTTGACGATATGCGGGAATTCATCGACACCGTGGAGAAGATGGGCGAGTTGGAGCGGATCGACCACGCCCATTGGAATCTGGAGATCGGGGCCATCACCGAACTGATGGCTGAAAAAAGAGGGCCGGCCCTGCTTTTCGACCATATTCCCGATTATCCGGCCGGCTACCGAATCTTGACCAATCCCTTTGCCAACAAAAACCGCACGGCTTTGGCGATCGGGGTGCCCACCGATCTCAGTCCCCAGGAGACGTTGAAGGCCTGGCGGCAGCGGCTCCGGGAGTTCAAGCCGTTGCCGCCGGTGACGGTCAAGAGCGGCCCGATCCTGGAAAACAGGATCACCGGCGCGGAAATCGATTTTAGCCGCTTTCCCACGCCCAAGTGGCACGAGCATGACGGCGGCCGCTACATCGGCACCGGCTGCTCGGTGATCACCCGGGACCCTGAAGAGGGGTGGGTCAATATCGGCACCTACAAGACCATGCAGTATGAAAATGAAAAGGATCTCCTGGCCTGCAAGATCAACCGCTCGCAGCACGGCCGGACCCAGATGGACAAGTACCACGCCGAAGGCAAGGATTGCCCGGTGGTCATCACCTTCGGCCAGGATCCGGCGGTCTGGATGGCCTCCACCGATGCGGGGGTCCGCTGGGGGGTGAGCGAGTACGACTTTGCCGGCTGGATGCGCGGGGCGCCGGTGGA
This sequence comes from Deltaproteobacteria bacterium, assembly GCA_021817825.1. Lineage (GTDB taxonomy): Bacteria > Desulfobacterota > Syntrophia > Syntrophales > UBA5619 > JAKAFS01. The sequence goes on from JAKAFS010000052.1 coordinate 2,483, forward strand.
GGTGATCAAGGGCGAATTCACGGGCCTGCCCATCCCGGCGACGGCGGAGATCGCGATCGAAGGGTTCGTGCCGCCCCTCGATGAAAAGAGCGCCTATCGGGAAGGGCCCTGCGGGGAGTGGTACGGCTACTACCATCCCGGCTCCCGGGGCGTCAACCTGCCCATGGTGAAGGTGAAGGCCATCTACCACCGGAACGATCCCATTTTGCTGGGCTCCATGCAGGTGAAACCGCCGGCGGCCTACCGGGCCGGCATCCCCCTCGACGCCGCGGCCCTCTGGGACCAGATCGAAGCGGCCGGCATCGAAGGGGTCCAGGGGGTCTGGTACATGCTCTTCCCCTACGCCGTGGCCGTCGTGGTCTCGATCAAGCAGCTCTACCCGGGCCACGGCAAGCAGGCCGCCCTGGCGGCCTCGGGCACCCGGGCGGCCATGAACGGCAACTGCAAGATGGTGATCGTCGTCGACGAGGACGTGGACATCACCAACAACGACGAGGTGATGTGGGCCCTGATCTCGCGTTGCAACCCCGAGCAGGTGGAGATCTTCCGGGGGCTGAAAACGAACCCCGATGACCCGATGCTGACGCCGGAACAAAGGGCCAAGGACGATTTCACGATGGGGCGGCTCTTCTTCGACGCCTGCCGGCCTTACACCCGGCGCGGCGAATTCCCCCGGGTCAACAAGTTCAGCGACGGCTATCGGCAGGAGATTCTGGGGAAGTGGAAGAATCTCTTCAAGTAATTGGAAAATGAAGTCGGGAACTGCTTTCCCGAAGAGAGGTTAACGAATGAACGGTGCAACGGCGCAACTGGCCGACTTTGTCTCGACCATCCAATATGAAACGCTTCCTGCCGAAGCGATCGTCACGGCCAAGCAGGCGATCCTGGATTGCCTCGGCTGCATCGTTGCCGGCGCTGCCGAGCCGGCGGTCAAGATCACCGGCGACTATGCCCGGGCAACAAACAGCTCGCCGGAAGCGGGGGTCCTCTGCCAGGGCTTCAAGACCAGTGCCGAACTGGCGGCCTGGATCAACGGCGTGGCCAGCCACTGCCTGGACTACGACGACGTGGGGATCATGGCGGTCCACGGCAATATGCATCCCTCGGTCTCCATCCTGCCGGTGGTGCTGGCGCTGGGGGAAAAGAACCATAGCTCCGGAAAAGAGATCCTGACCGCCTTTGTCGCCGGCATCGAAGCGCAGCTCCGGTTGGCGACCGTCATGGGCAAGCAAGTCAGCGCCGCCGGCTGGCATCCCACCCCGGTCCTGGGGGTGATGGGGGCGACCGCCGCGGCCTGCCGTCTGTTGTCTCTCAATGCCGAGCAGACCCGCTGCGCTTTCGGCATCGCCAGCTCCTTTGCCGCAGGGCTGCAACCCAACTTCGGCACCATGACCAAACCCCTGCATGCCGGAAACGCCGCCCGGGGCGGGGTGGTCGCCGGCCTCCTGGCGGCACGGGGCTTCGATGCGAATCAGAAGATTTTCGAAGAGCCGCTGGGCTTTGGGAATCTTTTCGGCGGCAAAGGGACGGCCGAACGGATGTCCCAGGAGCGGAGCTGGAACGAGAAGTGGCAGATCGTCCGCGGCATCGCCTTCAAACCTTACCCCTCCTGCCGGGGCACCCACCCCGGCATCGATGCCATGCTGGAACTCCGCCGGGAATTCGCCCTCAGGGAAAGCGATATCGCTTCGATCTCCTGCAAGGTCAATCCCTGGGATCTGGAACTGCTGCGCTATCACGATCCGCAAAATGGCCTGGAAGCCAAGTTCAGCCTGGAATACTGTCTTGCCGTCGCTCTCTTGGACGGGCAGGTCTGTTTGGCCCATTTTGCCGATGCCCGGGTCAAGGACCCGAAAATCAAGGCCTTGATCGCCAAGATCAACTGCCATTCCCCGGCGGATTGGGCCGATTCTCCCAAACTTTGCCAGGAATTGACGATCAAAGACCATGCCGGAAAAGAGTATACCAAGAAGGTGTTGAAGCCGAAGGGAGACCCCGACAATCCCCTGAGCGATCAGGAACTGGCCGTCAAGTTCGCGGACTGTGCGGCGACCTGTTTCAGTAAGTCGGAGCGACAGGAAATCATCGAACGGATAAGAAGCCTGGAGACGCTGAGCGAGATCGATAAGCTGATGAACCTGTTGATGAAGTAGCGAGGCTTGTAGGTCCGGGGGCCGCCAGTTGCTGGCGGCCCCTTTCGTTTTTGAGGGCGACGCTTCTCCAGGGTCATCGATAAGGCCGGCGGTTCAGGAATCCTTGGTCCGGCGGCCGAAGGGCCGGGGATGGCTGGCGGCCCAGCCCGAGGCCATCAGGAGGGCGTTGAGCAGAAAGACGGCAAAGATGCCGAAGGCCGAACCGATGAATCCGAAGAGCGTCTGGCCGATCACCCTTGTCAGGTGGTTGGCGGTCAGCCGCAGCCCCATGGCCTCGCCGGAGCGGCCCTGGCTGGAGTGGCTGTAGGTCATCATCAAGGTGATCGGCTGGCCGCAGCCCATGCCGAGTCCGAAGAGCAGGGACACGAGGCAGAGGATCCAGATGCTCTGGAAAAGGGGCACCAGGAGGAAGCCCAGCGCGCCGATGAGAAAGGAATAGGCCAGCGCCCGTTCCATGGTCAGCCGCTTGATCAGTTTGGGCAGGAAGAAGCGCACGAAAAAGGCCGCCACGGAGTACATGGCCAGGATGATGCCGATCGCCGAGGCGGACAATCCGATCTCATGGCCGTAGATGGGGATGTAGATCTGAAACAGCTCCAGCCCCATGATCACCAGGCCGCTGGTGACCAGCACCCGCCAGAGCCCCGATTCGGAGAGCAGTTCCCGGACGCTGCCCGTGGGTTTTTCGGTTCGCGTGCCGGTGGGGAGGATGCCGCCGAAGATCGCCAGAGCCGCGGTCGGCGCCAAGAGCAAGAGGGCCAGCGACAGGCAAGCGCCCTCCGGGCCGGCGTGGTCGAAGGAAAACCCGGCCAGCAAAGGACCGGCAAAACCGGTGAAGGAGAAGACGAGGCTCAGATTGCTGAAATTCCGGGCGCTGTTCTCCGGGCCGCTCAGCAGTCCCACGAGGTTTTGCAGCGGCGAGGCGGAAAGGGCGGTCAGGGAACCGTAGAGCACCGAGGTGACGAAGAGGGCGGGAAGCCCGGGGACGGCATAGGAGAAGAGCATGCCCAAGGCCCCGGCGGCAGCGGCAAGAAGCAGGGGCCAGCGGGAGCCGAAGCGGTCGGAAAAGCGGCCCACAGGCCAGGAAAGCAAGGTGGGCAGCACCGAGAAAACCGAGGCCAGGACCCCGACGGTAAAGGGCTGGGCGCCGAGCTGTAGGGCGTAAAGGGTGATGAACACGCGGCCGGTATGCATGCTCAGGAGGATGAAGAACGAGATAATGAGCGTAAAGGTGATGGGCATCGGAACACCGCCAAGTTGAATCCGCTCGGGAGCGCCTTTCCCGCAACTTGCCGCGCGGTCGGCGAACCGAAAGGATATTTTTTAAGGATCGAAGCCGTTCTGCGGCTGGTTGCGGAATGCTTCAATTTTGCGCCGAGTGTATGAAGATGGCGTCTCCGTGTCAATCGATTTTCGGTTGCTTGGAGTCCGAAATGCCTGCGCATGCGCCTGACGGTGCCGGGAACTTCTTGAGGTGCGGACACGCCGAACTGAGGCCGGAGGCCCGCAGAACGAGGGGGCAGTGGCGCACCGCCCCCCCGTCGGGGGAACTATTTTACACCGTTTTTTCCTTCACGGCATTTTCACCGGCCACGCGACCGAAGACGAGCACCTCGGCCATATTGGTGCCGGGGATCCCATAGACCACGCCATAGGTAACCCCCATCTCGCCGGCGCTATAGAGATGCGGGATCGGCTTGCCGAAGGCATCGAGGACCTGGGCCTTTTCATTCTTCCGCGGACCGCCGGTGGTCATGGCGCCGCCGGGGTACAGCTTCATGGCATAGAAGGGGCCCTTCTTGATCGGGATCAAGGTCTTGGGGTCGCGTCCGAAGTCGTCGTCCACCTTGTCCACGCAGAATTGATTGTATTGTCTCGATTTTCAGGTGCTTTGTCCCTGTAATAGGGGTGGTCCCGCTGGAAGTAGAGGTTTTTCGGCGAAAATCAGAGCCTGTGAATTGTATCCAATCTTACGACCTGGCTTATCCGGTCTCTCGTTTTGATGACGGAAGGAAGGCGCAGGCGCGGGAAGAAGAGCGCAAGTGAACGAAGGATAGGGCAGCAGAGGTCTATGACGATCTGCCATCAACGGCTAGAACAATTGGATGCTCTTGATGCCCCGCTTGTCCTTGAGGGCATTGTACACGACAGAGGCGCAGGAGATATCCTGGATGGCCAGTCCCGTGGCATCGAAGAGCGTGATCTCCCGTTCGGCGATCCGCCCTTTCTTTCTTCCGACGACGATGTCGCCGAGTTCGGCATGGACATTTCTTTTGGCCAGCTGCTTCCGGTTCACGGGCACGTTGATTTCACCGCTATGGGAAGCCTGGGCCCAGTCGTCGACCACCACCTTGGCTTTTTTCAATATCTCCGGGTTGATCTCCTGCTTGCCCGGGGCATCCGCGCCGATGGCATTGATATGGGTTCCCGGGGAGACGCGGTTCACCAGCGGGACGCGGGAGGGCGTCGTGGTGACCACGATGTCGGATTCCAGAGTCACCCTGTCCAGGCGCGGCGAAACCAGCGTTTCCAACTGATAGGTCGTCTCGGCCCATTGCCGGAAGGCCTGCGCGCCGGCCCTGTCCCCCGCAAATTGCCATAGCTTGATCTTCCTGATCCTGCGGACCTCCAGGAGGCAGGACAGTTGGGCCCGCGCCTGGGCGCCGCAGCCGACGAACCCCGCGACCGCGGCGTCTTCGCGGCTCAGGTACTTTGCGGCCAGAGCCCCTGCCGCGCCGGTTCTGAGGGCGGTCACATAGGTGCCGTCCATAAGGGCCAGCGGAAAACCGGTCTGCGGATCGTTCAGAATGATGACCGCCATGACGGTGGGCAGATGGGCCGCCCCGTTTTGCGGATGGACATTGACGCATTTGACGCCGGCAATGTTGAACCCTTCGCCGAAAATATAGGCCGGCATCGACCGCAGATCGCCTTGGGGAAAATAGAGGTAGCTTTTGGGGGGCATCCCGGTCTGCCCCAGGCCGTAGGCCCGAAAAGCCCTTTCGACCGTCTCATTGGCCCGCGCCGGGGTGAGGAACCCGGCAACCTCTTTTTGGGTCAGAAGCAGCGTTTTCATGGTCATTTGCCGGATCGCAGGAAAGTCGGGTCCGCGCCTTTCAAAATCACCTGATGAAGTTCGTAAACACTTTCTCTTGTCCTTTGGGCGCTTCAATGGCACCTGCCGTGGCTGCTTTCATCTTCAACAGCCATGCCATATTCTTACCCAGGACGCTCATGATCTGCGCACCCTCATCATCCTGTATGGCTTCGCCGGGAGTTCTGCCGTGGATCACATTCCAATATCTGGATGTGGCAATGATCATTTCGGAGTAGTTGAGATAATGGTTCAGGCTGTCGAAAGCGGCGGACCCGCCTGTTCTTCTGGCCGCTACGAGTGCGGCTCCCACTTTGTGACGAAAGAAATTTCCGTTCGATCCGGCGACGAAGAACAGCCGGTCTAGGAAACTTTTCATCGTCCCCGGGATGCCCGAATAATAGACCGGTGAGCCGAGGATAATGCCATCGGCTGGTTTTATCAGCGGCACCCAGTCGTTCAGTTCATCCGATTCGATCGCGCACTTTTCATCTTTGCTGATGGCGCATTTTCCGCAAGCAATGCAGCCATGGATCATCTTATGCCCGATATGGAGTATCTCGAACTCTATCCCGGCGGCGTTAAGTTCATTGCCGACCATGGTCAGCGCCTGGAAGGTATTTCCTTCCCTTTTAGGACTTCCGTTGATTGCGATGACTTTCATTGATTGCCGATCCCCTTTCACGAACGTTTTCCTTGAGGCTTAAACTTTCAGTCAAGCACCCCACCGGATAATACTCATTAGCAGTTCCCCATTCCAACGGCTCCGTTCTTTCAATAGCATGGGGGGGCGAAAAAATATAGGGACATTAAAATAAACCTTTTGAAATCAAAGATCCTTATCCATGACCGTTACCAGCGGAGCCAATCTTCGCCCTGACCTGAATATTGCTTTTTCAATTAGCATCAAGAGCTGCTCGACGCAATGAGGGGCGAGGGGATGCATCGTGACAGTTAAAATCTGTCATGCCGGCCCGTTGGCCGGCCATTTATCGCCGGACTACCCAAGGACCATGGATTGTGGTATGGATAATCACAGGGAGCGCCTTGCGGCGGGCCTGCCTGTGACCCGCCCGCGCTGAGCGGCCCTCCTGTCGACCCTCCGCCGTCGGCGGAATAGAAGGCGGCATTCAATAACGTCGGACTGCAAAATGAAGATTGCCTGTGTCTACCTGTGTGATTACCGGGATAGAAACGATTATTTCCTGTCGCTCATGCCCGCAGGCGTCCCTTCCCTTGCCGCCACTCTGGAACGGGAGCAGCACCGGGTGATCCTGGCGAATCTGTCACAGCTGGGAGCCGTGAAAGGCGCGGATCGCCTTCTTCAGGAAAAGCCCGATGCCGTAGCGGTCTCCATATTCTCCTTCAATCGAACGGAATCTTTCCGCCTCATCGGCGAACTGAAAGGGAAGAATAAGAATCTCATCATCATTGCCGGCGGCCAGCACCCCACCTTTCTTGCCGAACAGATCCTCTCCGACCATCCCGGGATCGACTACATCGTGAAGGGGGAAGGGGAAGCGGCCATCGCGGAATTGGTCGGCAACCCCAAAAGGCACGCACGCCGCTCGGTCATCTCCAAAGAGCGAATCGGCGATCTGGACGCCCTCCCCCTTCCTGCCCAGTTTGGCGGGAAGATGATCGGCGTCAATCCCCAGGAGCAGTTCCGGTACGTCATCACGACCCGCGGCTGCCCGTCGCAATGCCGCTACTGTTCGTCACCCTCTTTTTGGGAGCGGCAGGTGACTTACCGCAGCCCGGCAAACATTGTGGCGGAGCTTGAATATTTGCAGAAAAAGTACGGCCTCATTTACTTTTCCATCCGGGACGACAACTTCACGCTGAATAAAAGCCGCGTTCTGGAATTCTGCCGCCTCCTTGGGGAAAGCGGCCTGTACATGATGTGGAACTGCCAGGCAAGGGTGGACACGATCGATTTCGAGATGCTGATCGCCATGAAGAATTGCGGCCTCGAACATATTCAATTCGGCGTCGAGAGCGGCTCCGAAAAGATGCTCAGGCTATATGACAAGGCCACCTCCCTGGAAAAGATCCGGCGCGCTTCAGCGGCGACAAGAAAGGCCGGCGTTTACCTTTCCTTCTATCTCATGGCCGGCATGGAGGGGGAAGAGGACGCCGATATCGACAGCACCGTTTCCCTGCTCCGCGCCGCCCTGCCCCATGATACGATTGTTTCACCGGTCGCCTATTATCCGGGGACGGCCATGTATGACCGCGCAAAAAAAGCGGGAAAGATCGACGACAGGGCCTGGAATGAGCAGGATGATTCCGGGCTGTATGTGCTGGACCGGGATAAATCCCAAAAGTGGATCAGGCGCCTTTTGAAGGAAAGCCGCGCCGTATCTCGTCAAGCGGCTTACAAAACCGAGGATTTCGCCGCCCAGAGAAAACGGGCCGGTGAAGAGGGCTGGATGACCGACTTGCTGGAAGGGGATTTTCAGCTCGCGTCGGGCGACCTCAAAAAAGCGGTTGCCCTGTACAAAAGGGTCATCGACCGCCACCCGGAAAACAGTTGGGGATATCTGAAAGCGGCCGAAGCCCTTGCGGACCCCTCTCCTGCGGAAGCCATCGGGTTCTTTAAAAAAGCGGCCAAGATCGTGCCTTCCTGCCACGGCGTCTGGCTGCGCATCGCGCAGCTGGAGTATGAATGCGGAAACCTCGCCGGTTCCCGGCAAGCTGCGGAAAGATCCTTGAACCTAAATCCCCGGGACCGTGAAGCAAACGCTTTCGTTAAATTTTTGAAGAGAGAAAATCGTTGAATTTCAAGATGCTTTTTCGCCTTCTTGCCCGTTTTCGGGGAGGCCGGACCGGGGTTCCGCGCTGCGGGCACGCGGCCGTCGGGCCAGCAGGCCGCGCGCGGATTTGCCCTTGACATCCCTCGGTGCTTTCACTATATCCACACCACAATCCCGATGGAAAAGACCCCGGGACAGGCGTTCGTTTTCAGGCACGTCCATGCAATCTCGATGATCAGGTTCGGAAGACCGCCGATCCATCCGTTGCATCCCCTCGAAGAGCCCCTGTTTGTTATCCCGGTGCAGGTCACCGGCGACCGAGATCCGCCGGCGGGACGAGCGGGCGTGACCAAGCGCCCTTCAGAAAGGGGAGAAATCCCATGGAAAGCAATGACCAGGACATTCGCCCCCTACAGGTCAAGGGGATCGGGAACAACCTGACGGTCCTTTTCGACCCCAGGCAGCCGCTCGACGACCTGAAGAAGGAATTGCGGAGGGTCTTCGACCCCGTGAAACACCTTTCCGCCAACGCTCATATCGTTCTGGACGCCGGAGATGAGGAGGGGCATGAGGCTCTGTACGGCGAGCTGGGCGCCTTCCTGAAGGCGACCTATCCCATCGGCGCGGTGACCGGGGCGGCGAGGGATCGCTTGGCGGCGGTGGCGGCAGCGACGGTGGCCACCAAGGAACGGCTGCGGCAAAAGGGGATGGAGGGCAGCCTCTATCACCGTCAGAGCGATGTCCTGATGATGACGGGTCTCGTCCGTTCCGGCCAGAAGATCAACGCCCGGAAGCATTTTCTTCTTTTGGGCGACCTCAATCCCGGCGGCGAGGTGATCGCCGGCGGCGATATCGTCATTATGGGCAGCCTGCGCGGCAAGGCGAGCGCGGGCCATCCCGGTAACGAAAGCGCCCTCATCGTGGCCCTCGATTTTCGGCCGATCCAGATCCAGATCGGTTCCCTGGTGGCGGCCGGAGGTCCCACTTCCAAAGGGAAAACCGTCGAGTTTGCCCATGTGCAAAACGGCGTCATCGTCGTGGACGACTATGTGAAGACCAACCCCTTCGGCGGCCTGCCCTGGCCGGAGGTCCGCTAGGCTTAGGCAGAGGAAGCCCCGGGGCGCGCGTCCGGCCGGAAAGGCCTTCTCGCCGCCCCTTTGACATGATGAGGTGACAGGTGGAAGGAAGAATCATAGTGGTGACGTCAGGCAAGGGAGGGGTGGGCAAGTCCACGACGACGGCCAACCTCGGCGCGGCCCTGGCGATGGAGGGAAAGCGGGTGGCGGTGATCGACATGGACATCGGCCTGCGCAACCTGGACGTGATCCTGGGCTTGGAGAACCGGATCGTCTTTACCATCGTCGATGCGGTCAAGGGAAAGTGCAAGATCAAGCAGGCGGCCATCAAGGACCGGCGGATCGACAACCTCTACCTCATCCCGGCCTCCCAGAGCGACAACAAGGACGTACTCAAACCCGACGAGATGGTCCGCTTCGGCAAGCAGTTGCGCGCCGAGTTCGACGTGATCCTGATGGACTGTCCGGCCGGCATCGAGCGGGGTTTCGAAAACGCCGTGGCTGCCGCCGACGAGGCCTTGGTGGTCTGCACCCCCGAGGTGTCGTCGGTGCGGGACGCCGACCGGGTCATCGGCCTGCTCTTGTCGCGCTCCATCGCCCCCAAGCTCATCGTGAACCGGATCGTCCCGGACATGGTGGCCAAGGGGGACATGCTGAGCCACGAGGACGTGCTGGAGGTGCTCAACATCGACCTCGTCGGCCTGATCCCCATGGACGAACAGGTGGTCATCTCCACCAACACCGGCACGCCGCTCGTGACCCAGAAGGGTTCCAAGGCCGGGGAGGCGCTCAAACGGATCGCCCTTAGGCTCGACGGTCAGCCGGATCTGCCCATCGAGGTGCCGTCGGCGAAGCGGACATTGTGGCAGAAACTGGGCCTGACGCGGGGCAAAAAGTAAGGAGACGGTATGCTCAACCTCAACGAATGGCTCGGCCGATTTTTCGGCAGGGGAGAAAACAGCAAGGAGATCGCGAAAAAGCGGCTCCAGTTCGCCATCGTTTACGACAAGTTTTCCGTTTCCGAGGAGATCCTGGGGGCGCTGCAGAAGGATATCGTGGATGCCATCTCGCGCTACTTCGTGATCGACAAGACGACGCTGAAGATCGACCTCCGGAAGGACGAAGAGGTGAATGCGCTGGTGGTCAACATCCCGATTTTAAAAGCGGTTCGGCAGATGCCGAAGCCCGGTCAGCCGCGCCCTGCCTGAATCGGGCGGGGCTGGGAAATCCTCAGGGCAAGGGCCGCAGGTAAAGGGAGATGGGCCACGGGTACTCGCCCGGCCTTGCCTTTTTGGACAGGACAAACCGGTAGCTCAATTCCGCAGGTTCGAGTTTTTTCTTATATGATTGGCAGATGAAGGTCTGCGAGCTGACAATCTGGACATCCTGCACAAGTCCGGAGATGATGACCTCTGTGAATGGCGAGCCGAGACGGTTGAAAATAACGGCGTAGGCGGTCCTGTCGTTTTCGATCGGTAACTGGGTGGCCGCGGGCACTTCAACATACCCGAGGTTGAGGTCCCTATCGGTCAGCGTGATGGTGGAGGGGTAGCGAATCTCCTCCAGCCCCGCAAGAAGCAGTTCGGTCTCTCTGTCAAGCTTCATGTATCGTCACTTCCGTTTCCGAAAATCCCCTGCCCTGTTTGATAAACAACGTGTTTTGCCGATACCGGTATAGCATCAACCGTGCCGAAGTGGTTGCGGAATCGTATAGGCATCATATTCGATGCCTTTTGCATATTATCGGAAAGAGTTGTGTTTTTATTGAGTGATTTCCCGGCAACGGAATCGTCTCGGGGATTGATTGAACGGCAGACATGCGATGTTGCTGTTTTCTGAAGATAAAAAGATGAATCTGCCTGGCGGGATGGGGCGCCGGGATTGTCCGGTCTGACAGGACGCCATCCTGCCGTTATGGACACTATTCCGCTTTGATAGGACAGCGGGCTATTCCGATTGCCCTGTCCCTGCATTCCACGCAGATCCATCTTAAGGTTCTTTGAAGGCTAGGCCTCCCTGGGAGCTGTTCCCTTTGCGGTCTCCGGGGCGGCGGGGCTGCGGTGGGCATTGATCTGGTTGCAGAAATCCGTTGCATTTTCAATGATCATTTTCCCCAGGATGGATTTGGGCCGCCAAGCCTTTGTCCCCAAGGCAATGGGGATGACCTGCTCCGCGGTCCTGACTTCGACCCGGATATTGGAATACTTTCCGTTCTCTTCATCGTGCCGGACCGAACAGGGCTGTACGTCGTTCAACGACAGCACATGGAACGCATCTTTCAAGGTGAGGGCCATCTGCCTGCTCTCCTTGTCGAAGGAAAGTTGGATGCCCTCTCCGGCATCGTTGAGGAAGAATTGCTGTTCGTCGAATTGGAGCTTCCTTTTCTCCATCTCCGCGCTGGTCTTCTGCGCCAGTTCCGAGAAAATCTGCCGGTACTGTTGGGCGGCCGCCCGTTTTTTCTTTTTCCCGACGGTCAAATGGTAGAGATTGAAAGCCGTAAGAGGGATCAGGAAGAGGATCAGGACAATTTCTGTAGTGGACATGGCATACCTCCAATGGAAAAAAAGTGTTCACTTACTTTGCCAGGATCACCGCAGGCAAAAAAGTGGTCAGTGCGGGCACGAAGGTGATCAGCAGCAGCACCCCCGCCGCAATCATAAAGGGCATCCAGATGCCCTGCGACAGCCTCTCCAGTGAGAGTCCCGTCATGCCGCAGACGGAAAACAACACCCCGCCTACCGGCGGAGTGATAAGCCCCAACACGAGATTGAAACAGACGATCACGCCGAAATGGACGGGGTCGATCCCGAGCATTGCCGCCAGCGGCACCAGCACGGGCGCCACAATGGTGAGGGCCGGCGCCGTTTCCAGGAAGACGCCGACGGCGAGCAAGAAGACATTGACGAGAATGAGAAAGACCGCGGGAGACGTCGACAGGGTGGCCAGGGTTTCCATGACTTTCAGCGGCACCTGTTCCACCGCCACTACCCAGGCGAAGGGCTCGGAGAGCCCGAGGAGCAGCATGACCACGGCGGACTCCAGCCCCGATTTCAGAAACAGGGGGTACCACCGGCCGAGTTTCAGGCGCCGGTAGAGCAAACCCGCCAGAAAGGCGTACGCTACGGCGATTCCCGCCGCCTCCGTAGGCGTGAAGATGCCGCCCCAGATGCCCCCGACGATGAGCACCGGCATCATCAGGGACGGCAGCGCCCGGAGAGCGCCCGTGCGCAGCTCCCTGATCTCGGCGCGCGGCTCCTGCGGGTATCCGCGGCGGCGGGCCAGGACGACCATGTAGATCATGAGGGCCGCGCCGAGCAGCAGCCCCGGAACGATGCCCGCCACGAAGAGATCTCCGATGGAGACCTGGGCGATCACCCCGTAGATGATGAAGGGAATGCTGGGCGGAATGATCGGTCCCATGCAGGAAGCCGTAGCCGTCAGTGCGGCGGCCACCTCGTCGTCGTAGCCCGCCCGGTGCATGGCCGGCAGCATCACCGCGCCGATCGCCACTGCCGTAGCCACGGCGGAACCGGAGAGGGAGGCGAAGATGGCGCAGGCCACGATGGTCGTCAATCCCAGTCCGCCGCGGATGTGTCCGACGAACTGCCGGGAGAAACGGACGAGGTCATCGGTGATCCCTCCCTCGTTCATCAGATTGCCCGCCAGGATGAAGAGCGGGATCGCCAGCAGGGGAAAGGACGACAGGCCCGCAAAAGTCGTTTGGATGAGCAGGGTGGGAGAAATGCCGCTGCTCAGATAGGCGTAGGCCAGCGCGGAGCCGCCCATGGCGAGGGCGACCGGAATGCCCAGGGCCATGAAAACCAGGAAGGAGATCAAAAACAGGGTGAGCACCGTCACCTCTCCTTCGCTTCGGAATGGAAAAACCGCCAGCACTGTTCGATGGTGACCAGGAGCATGAGCGCAAAGCCTACGGGGAGGGCGAGATAGGGAAGGCTCATGGGGATGCCGATGGCCGCGGAACGCTGGTGGTGGTTGACGATGGTCTGGAGAAGGCCGAACCAGGTCATCACCCCCAGGAAGACCAGCATGCCGGCATACATGCCTCCCGTCGCGACCAGAAAGGGCATGCGCGGAAGCCTGTTCACCAGGAGATTCATGCTGACCTGGTAACCCTTTTTCAATCCCACGGCGCTCCCCGTCATGGAGGCCCAGACCAGGGCGTAGGTGGCCGCCTCGCCCGACCAGACAGGCATGCGACCCAGGACATAGCGGCCGAAAACCTCATAGGGGATGACCAGGGCGATCACCGCCACCGCCGCCGCCGTCATCACCGACGCGGTCTTGACGAGAACCGCAGTCACTCTGCCGAACGTGGCCATGGGCTCACCTGGCTCCCAGAATTGCGTCGATTTTTTCCTTGCCGTATTGCCCTGCGGCCTGGCTGATGACCAGCTGCATGGCGCTTCTCCAGGCCGTCTTGTCGATTTTTCTCTCCACTTTCATGCCCCGGTCGGCAAGCTCGGCAATTTGCTTTTCCTCCATCTCTCTTCCCAGCTTACGCTGATACTGGGCCACTTCCCGGGCCGTCTTGAGGAGCATCTCCCGATCCGGCTTAGGCAGGGACTGCCAGGTTTTCAGGCTGACGATCAGGACGGCCGGGGAATAGACATGCTGGGTCAGGGACAGATATTTTTGAACTTCGTTGAGGTGCACCGAATGGATCACGGCGATCGGGTTTTCCTGGCCGTCGAGAATTTTCTGCTGGAGGGCCCCGTAGACCTCCCCGAAGGCCATGGGCACGGGATTTGCGCCCACCGCCGTCCAGGCTGCCAGGTGCAGCTTGTTCTCCATCGTGCGGATCTTCAGCCCCTTGGCATCGCCGGGGACTTTGACCGCCCGCCGCGCGTTGGTCAGGTTGCGGAACCCGTTTTCCCAGAAGGCCAGCGCCTTGAACTGCGCCTTTTCCAGATCGTCCAGGAGCTGCTGTCCGACGGGGCCGTCCAGCACCTTGTCGGCGTGCCCGTAATCGTTGAACAGAAAGGGGATGTCCAGAATCCCGATGGCCGGATCGAATCCGCCGAGCGGTCCCGTCGAGCCGACATAGACATCGATGGTTCCCTGCTGTAGGGCTTCGAGCAGTTCCCGTTCGCCTTTGCCGAGCTGACCGTCCGGATAGACGGTGATTTGGAGGCGTCCCTGGCTGCACTCCCGGACCAGCTCGGCAAAGCGCGTCGCTCCCTGGTTGTAGGTATGACTCAGGGGGGTCAGGGAGGCGAGCTTCAGCTGGGCCTTGAATCCCCCTTGGGGTGTCTTGTCGGAACTGCCGCTACAGCCGCCCAGGCCCAGAAGGACCAGGCAGGCAAACGCCACGATGCCGATTCGTTTCATCGCTTATTTCCTTCCTTCGTTGCTGATGCGCATGGTACCTGTTTACGGCTCGAATTCAATGTTTTTTTCAGGCATGGCGCCGGCATTCATGGTTCAACCCGGCCCTGCCCCGGGGCGGTCCTGCCTGATCTTATCGAAATAGTCATTTAATCCCCTGTAGAAAGCGAGGACCCCATCGTCCAACTGCGGCGGCGGCATCAGCAACGCTTCGGAGGGGTGATAGATCACCTCTTCACCGGTGGCCAGCACGGGCAGCAGGGTGTCGGACTGGCCGTCCCAGCTCGCATTGACCGGCAGACCGATGCGGCCCAGGGGCGGGTCGATGGTGGCGTCCACCAGAACGTCACGCCCGTTGATGAACACTTTGCAGGCCAAATGGCTGCCCGGCGGCATGGTTTGGGCCAGCTTCCACAAGGGGGGAGGGTAGAGATCCTCGAATTCGGCCCAGCGGTAGGGATAAACGGCCAGCAGGACATCCCGGCCGAGTCTCCGGAACATCTCGGCCAGAAGCAGGTGCTTGGGGGTGCAGGAGCCGGCATTGAACTCCAGGATGCGCTGATAATGCGCCGGATGGTTCAGTTCGGGCCGCACGCTGTAGGGGATATCGCGGACATGGGTGAAGACGGCAATGAGCGCCTCCTGGCCGCTTTTGTTTTCGGTCCATTTTTCGAGATGTTGTCCGATAAGATCGTTCATGCTCTAAATTGTTGATTAAATGTTGTTTTTTGTTTACAGTACGGAAAGGACGTCCAGATGTCAAGACAATAGTGGCGAATCCTTCTGCGCCGTTGTTGCTGCCCACAATCTGGGCAGCAACGGCCGGCGGCAAAGCCGTGTTGCCCGGTAAGGGGCTTAAATAAAAGGATATTCATTAAAGGCACGTAATCTGCTTACAGGAGGGCAAAAAGGAGAGCCTACAGACCCTTTGGTTCTTCCGGCAGGTTCCGGCAACCTGGATTGACAGGGTCGGATGACCCCTGTAGGTTCGATTGCCGAAGCGCTGAAAAACATGATGGAGGAGATTGAAAATGAAGACCGGATTGAGAATCGTGACCCTGACCGTAATGCTGTCTTTCTTTGCGTTTCTAAGCCCTCTGTCCGCCCAGACTCTGGGGGACAAGATCGCCGCGAAGCTCTGCTATGAGAACAACCGGAATTCCTATACGCTTACGTCCGACGAAGCGGCCCAATGGCCGGGACAGCGGGTCAGCGGGTCCTATTCGGCCACCGTCGATGGCGTCGACTATTCGGCCCATTTCAGCAAGGCCGAGCAGCAGGATGAGAGCGCCGCCTGCACGAAGACTAAAGTGACGTCAAACCGAACTTGCAGCCGCTGGAGCATTGTCAAGAGCGGAAAGACCCTGATCAAGAACGGGGGCGCCGTTCCGTGCCGAGATTAGCATGGCTTTCGGAACGGCATCGTGGCGGCGTCGGTTTTCCCCAGGCGAGTCGCCTGCCGCTTACTTCTTGCAGTAGGTCTTGAACAGCGACTGGCGAAGCGGATCGGCGTAGAGAGCTGCCGCCGGGTTGTGGCCGGTCACCCGATCCTTGACGATCAGCGTCGAAACCGGGGCTTGGGACCGGCGCGTAAACAGGATGTCGTGGCCCAGGCACAGGCCGAGGAGAAAGTTCAATTGAGTGCCCGCCTGGTTGCAGATTTCCGCCTGGGCAATCGGATTGCAGGTGAGACCGCGATGGTCCGTAGAGTCGAACGCTACACCCCGCTCTTCCGGGGAGACTTTGCCTATCTGGCAGGCTGAAGAGACCACCTCGAATCCCGCCCCGGTGAAAAGCTTCGCCACCAGTCCCAATTCGCTGAGCAAGGCGACGCAGGAGGCAAGGCCGATTTTCTCCAGCTTCAGTTCCTTGGCAAATTCGATCGCCTCTTTGATGCGGGTCCATTTCCCGTAATCGCTTTGAATCACCTTGGCGGCGGCGCGATATATCTCGAGATTGTTCGGGGTGGCGTATTCCTGCTTTGTGGATTCGAGTGCCGCGCGGAAGCTTGTGGCGGCGCACCAGGCGGGTATCCCTTCCGGATAGTTGATCTTGCATTCGAATTTGGTGCAGGAACCACACATGATGGAATTCTTGTCTTTTGCCACGCCGGCCACCTCCTCGATTGAACCTTTTGTTACCCGCATTGTCCAGACCTTTCCTCTGTCTGGCGCCGAGTGCCGCATAATACGCATATGCTCATAATGTGTCAAGCGCTTGACCGTCGGCATTGGCTAACTTGCAGCCCTGCTTAGCGATTGCAATCCAAAAACAGAGGCCCCGGATCTTTATCCGGGGCCTCTGGCCGGGTCAAAAAAATTTCAATTCTGCTTCTATCGCTGGGCGCGCTCTTTGTACATCGCGAATTTGGCTTTCGCCTCTTCCTCAGCGATCTTGTATAGTTTCTCCGCTTCCTCGGGGAACATTCTCCTTAAGCTTGAGTAACGCACTTCACCCTGGATGAACTCCTGGAAGTCCCCCTTGAGCTCCTTGGAATCGAACTGGAAGGGGTTCTTCCCCTCGGCGGCCAGGAGCGGGTTGTAGCGGTACAGCGGCCAATAACCGGTCTCCACGGCCCTTTTCCCCTCTTCCTGGCTTTTCCCCATATCGATGCCGTGATTGATGCAGGGCGAATAGGCGATGATCAATGAAGGTCCGGGATAGCTTTCCGCTTCCAGAATGGCCTTGAGGAACTGGTTCTTGTCGGCGCCCATGCAGACGGAGGCAACGTAAACGTAGCCGTAAACCATGGCGATGCGGCCGAGATCCTTCTTGCGCACCGGCTTGCCCTTGGCCGCAAACTTCGCGACCGCCCCGGTGGGCGTGGATTTCGAAGCCTGGCCGCCGGTGTTGGAATAGACCTCCGTGTCCAAGACCAGGATGTTCAGATCGTGGTTCTGGGCGATCACGTGATCCAGTCCGCCGTAGCCGATGTCATAGGCCCAGCCGTCCCCGCCGATGGCCCAGATCGATTTTTTCACGATCAGGTCTTTCAGCCTCAGGATCTTGCTGAGGATGAGCTGCTGTTCGCCGACCGATTGCTGCACCTCCCGGAGAACTGCCTCTTCCATCTTGAAGCGCAGCGCCTTGGTCGTCTCGGCGTCGTTCATTCCCGCAAGCCAGGCCTCGAAGATCTCCTTCAATTCGGCGGAGAGGTCATGCTGAAGCGCCGCGCGGATGTTGGCCGCCAGCTTTTCGCGCCTTTTCGTCACCCCCATTTCGATTCCCAAGGTGAATTCCGCGTTGTCCTCGAAGAGGGAGTTTCCCCAGGCCGGTCCGTGGCCCTTTTCGTTGACCGTGTAAGGACAGGTGGGTGCGGAACCGCCGTAAATCGAGGAACAGCCGGTGGCGTTGCCGACGATCATCCGGTCGCCGAAGAGCTGCGAGATCACCTTGACGTAGGGCGTTTCCCCGCACCCCGGGCAGGCGCCCGAGAACTCGAAGAGGGGCTGGCAGAACTGGCTGCCCTTCACCGTGGTTTTGGCCATCAGGTTGTCCCGGATCGGGATGGTCAGGGAAAACTGATGGTTGGGGACCTCGGCCTCCGTTTGGGTGTGCAGGGGCTTCATGACCAGCGATTTTTGCTTGGACGGGCAGATGTCGGCACAGTTGCCGCAGCCCACGCAATCCAGGGGGCTGACCTGCATCCGGAACCGGAGTCCCTTGAGTTCCTTGCCCGTCGCATCGAGGGTCGAAAAATTCTGCGGCGCCTTCTTCATCTCCTCCTCGGACAGGAGGATCGGCCGGATGGCCGCATGGGGGCAGACAAAGGCGCATTGGTTGCACTGGATACAGTGGGCCGGGATCCATTCCGGCACCTTGATCGCCACGCCGCGCTTTTCGTACCGGCAGGTGGCGGTGGGGAAGATGCCGTCGGCCGGGAGCGCGCTCACCGGAATCTTGTCCCCGTTTTGCAGCATCATCGGAGTCATGACGTTGCTGATGAAGGGCGAGACGTATTCGCGGTTGTACTCCTCCACGTTGGTTTCACCCCACGAGGCCGGCACCGCGATGACGTCGATGGCCGAGAGGGCCTGATCCACGGCGCTGATGTTCATGTTGACGACCTTGCTTCCCTTTTTTCCATAGGTCTTCTTGATCGCTTCTTTGAGGAGATTGATCGCCTGCTCCGGTTCGAGGACGTTGGCGATCTTGAAAAAGGCGGCCTGCATGATCATGTTGATCCGCCGGCCGAGGCCCAGCTTCTCCGCGATTCCCACGGCATCGATGTTGTAGAACTGGAGTTTTTTAGTGGCGATGATCCGCTTGATCTTGTCGGGCAGCTCCTTTTCCATCTCCTCGACGGTCCAGGGGGAGTTGAGCAGGAAGATGCCGCCTTCGACGATGCCGTCGAGAATATCGAACTGCTTGACATAGGCCGGGACGTGACAAGCGATAAAGTCCGCGTGCTTGATCAGGTAATGGGAGAGGATCGGATTGGGCGAGAAGCGCAGGTGCGAAACGGTGACCCCGCCCGATTTCTTCGCGTCATAGGCGAAGTAGGCCTGGGTGTACATATCGGTGTTCTCGCCGATGATCTTGATCGCCTCCTTGTTGGCGCCCACGGTCCCGTCGGCGCCGATCCCCCAGAACTTGCACTGGGTGGTGCCCTTGGGGGAGGCGGAGAATTCCTCGCCCACGTCGAGGGACGAATTGCTCACGTCGTCGTTGATGCCGACGGTGAAGGAACGCTTGGGTTCCCACTGTTCGAGGTTGTCGTACACGGCCTTCACCATGGCCGGGGTGATGTCCTTGCTGCCGAGCCCATAGCGGCCGCCCACGACCAGCTGCCCGAAGCCGCCTTCGTTGATCGCGGTGCTCACGTCCTGGTAGAGGGGCTCGCCGATGGTGAGCGGACTTTTGGTCCGATCCAGCACCGCGATCTTCTTGACCGACCGGGGCAGCACCTTGAAGAAGTGCTCCCGGGAGAAGGGGAGGTAGAGGCGCACTTTAATCAGGCCGAGCTTGGCTCCCCGCTCGTTCAGATAGTTGAGCGTCCCTTCGATGACGTCGCAGCTGGAGCCCATGGAGACGATGATCTTGTCGGCTTCGGGATGGCCCACGTAATCGAAGAGATGATAGGGCCGGCCCGTCAGCTCGCTGACCTTCCTCATCTCCCCTTCCACGATGGCCGGGAGTTTGGCGAAATAGGGAGAACAGGCCTCGCGGTTCTGGAAGAAGATGTCCGGCCCCTGGGAGGTGCCCCGCATCTGCGGATGTTCCGGATTCATCGATCTTTTCCGGAAATGGTCTACCGCATGCCAGTCCACGAGCTTGGCCATGTCGGCGTAATCGATCAGCTCCACCTTCTGCAACACCATGGAGGTCCGAAAGCCGTCGAAGCAATGGACGAAGGGTAGGCTGGCCTTGATGCTGGCCAGGTGGGCGACGAGTCCCAGGTCCATGACCTCCTGGGGGGAGGCCGAGGCGAGGAGCGAAAAGCCCGTCTCCCGGACGGCGTTGATGTCCGAATGGTCGCCGAAGATGCAAAGAGCGTGTCCCGAGAGGGAACGCGCCGAGACATGGAAGACCGTGGGCAAAAGCTCGCCGGCGATCTTGTACATATCGGGGATCATGAGCAGAAGGCCCTGCGAGGCCGTGAAGGTCGTGGACAGCGTGCCTGCCGCCAGGGCCCCGTGGACCGCAGCCGCCGCGCCGGCTTCCGATTGCATCTCGACGATGTCCAGGACTTGCCCGTAGATGTTCTTCTTTCCCCGGGCCGCCCATTCGCTACAGTACTCGCCGATGGTGCTCGAAGGGGTGATCGGGTAAATGGCTGCGACCTCGCTCATTGCATAAGCCACGTGCGCCGCTATCTCATTTCCCTCCAATGTCTTGTGATATCCAGCCATTATTATTCTCCTTTGAATAAATTATCCAGCGGGGCTTTTTCGATATCTCGACCCCTGCCGGTAATACGCGTCTGTATCTTAAGAATAACCCAGGAATGGTATTCGGGAAGCCAGTGACGGAGCAATGGATGTGTGCGATCGAGGAATGCTGCTTAATCTCTTCGGCCTAAGAAAGCAAAAAATAAACTCTTAGACGGCTTTGCCCACAATATTTTACCTTACTGACCCTTATATTCAATTCCTTAACAAAAACAAACCCCCCCAGCATACTTTATAGAAAATTTGTATAGGCATATATATGAAAATGATAACCTCTGTCAATGAAATATTTGGCTGCCCTCTATGGGAATCAGCAACCGGTCCTGCGTCATTCAAGTATCTTAAAAAAAAGACCGATAAAATTTTAAACATATGATATGTGAATGACGTACCATGTCCAGCGCCCGGTCGAATCCGCGGGTAGTTATTCGTGCGCGCAAGTTCAAGAATCAGAAGCAATGCCTGGCAGACGACACCCTGCCACTTTTTATTTCCCCTGATTAAACAGGAGGTAAAGTGAAACGTGACAATGGATAACGTATACTCGGCGCCCTTCCTGGAACCGAGGCCGGAAGGTCTTTTCATCTATCTGGAGATGGTCGACACCAGCAAGGTGTTTTTCAGCTATGTCAATGATCTGTTTCGTGACGGCTATTATTTCCGGGAATTGGATTACGAAACCTTTCACAGCCTCCTCTACGATTTGGAAAATTTAAAAGACCAGCAAAAGCGGGTCCTCTTGGCCAAAGAGATCGGCTCCCTTTCCCCGGAACGAAAACCCCTGTTCAGCCGTTTTAAAATCGAAAAAGACGTCGCCTATTACGAATTCGGACCCATTTACATCAAAAATGAGGAGGGCGGTCCGGAGACCGAAGCCCGCATCACCTTCGACGAACTGGTAGCCGCCGCCTGGGGGAACCAAATCCGCTTCGGCTTGGCGGCCGCTGAAATCCAACAGAGAATCAAACGGGATTTCCGCGGGATGGGACCCATTGCGATGCCTGTCCTGCCGGTGAAAGGCACGGATGCCCGTCTGGAATATCTGGTCAAGATCGAGAAGGATCTGACCCCCTTCGAGGACCCCAAAACCGGACGTCTGGACCTGAAGCGCTGCAAATGCAGCTTCCCGCAAATCCCCAATGCCCTGCAATGCAAGATCGTCCGCAAATACCCGTCCACCAAGGGGACCCCCGGGTTTCACCTGAACGGGACCATGGTTCCGCCCAAGGCGGGGATCGAGATCGATCTGAAGGGCCGGGCCGGCGAGGGGACAGAGCTGATTACCGAGAACGAGTGCGAATACCTCTGCGCCACGAGCGGGGGCTATGTCGCGGTCAATCCCCGGAACCATAAAATTTCGGTCACTTTATCTCCCGAGAACCATTCGCCGATCGGCCCGGAAACGGGCAGTCTCGATATCCGAACGGATAATTTCACCCAGCATGGCGGTATTTTGAACGGCTACTCGGTAAGGTGCCGGAGCATCAACGTCGCCGACGGCAACGTGAGCGGCGAAATCATATCCGAGGAAGGCGAGATCGAGATCCAGGACACCGTCAGCAAGGGCCGGCTGATCGCCCGGAACGGCTCCATCAAGGTCAAGGGGTTTGTCTCCCTGGATTCCTATCTGGAGAGTCTCAAAGGGGACATCGTGCTGGAAACGGCCGAGAACTCCACCCTGATCGGCAAGAACGTCTCCGTGAATCTCGCCGTGAACTGCAATATCATCGGCGAGAGCATCACCATCAACACCGTGCGGTCTTCCAAAATTCGCGGCTTGTCGATCCTGATTCAGAATGCGGAGCCGTCGGGGGCTCAGTCCGAAAATACGGATATCGTCATCCCGATCCTGGAAATGACTGACAAACGAATCCGCTCCATCACCCAGATTCTGGAAGAGAAGAAAACCGAACTCGCCGACTTGGAGAAAAAAATAACCGACCTCAAAGAAAATCAGATATTGCAGGCTTACCTACAGGCGTTGAAGGCGAAAAACGAGACGGCGATCAAGATGCTCAAACGGCATGCCACTCCCATCGCCAACGAAATCAGCGAATTAACGAAAGCAGAGGCCACCTGTCGGACCCAGACGGCCGATATCGAAAAAAAGCTGAATGCTTTGAAAGAGGAACACGCGCAGAGCGTCGAGACCCTACAGAAGACCCAGCAGTGCGTCCTGGCGAATCCCGGAGACACCCATCCGAGTCTGAAAATCTACGGGGGGCTCGATTGGCCCCTCCATCTTGCCCAACTGGCCGGGGGGGACGAGACGGCATACCAAAGTTTTCTCGAACTGGTCAATAACCTGACCAGCGGCATGAGCAACTACAAACGGCGCGGCTGCGCTCAACTGCTCACCGAACCGTGCAACTATGACCACTTCGCGCTGTTGAAGCTCTATGAGAAGGCCCAAATCTTCGATCCCTCCGGCAAACGAAGCGGAACGGACAATCTCGGCAAGGAGGACCTCAAGGAATGTCGAATCAATGTGATTACCGAGGAGGATTTCCGGTCCTTTACCAAGGAGCGCAAGTGGCCTCCGCGAAAATCGACCATCGAGGTCACGATCGATGGGATTTTCAAAGGGTATGTCTATGATTTCAGCACCAGCGAATTGTCCATGTTCGTGGAAAAGGGGCAGCGATGGAGACCGGCCTTCGAAATGGGGGAAAAATTGAAGCTCCTGGCCGTCGCCTTCGGCAATGAATTGAAATATGACCTGATCGTTTCGGAGATCGAAGAAAAATTCAATTACTTCCTCGTTCTGGGGAATTTTATCAATATCAGCACCGAGGATGAGGACAAGCTCTACAAGCTGAAAAACCGCTACGAAGTCCTGAGGAAATCCTCAGGCTAGCGTGACGACCTCCTCGGCCGCCTGCCGGTCGTCCATATTTTCATGATACGCTCCTCTCCGGTTATGCAATCGGCCCGCGATCGCAGGCCCCCGCGGCTTTTTGCCGCAAGGGAAGCCTGTCTAAAGTTTAAAGGAAATGGCGGTCGGCTTATTTGACCCAGGTGACGATCTCGTCGAGGGTTGCCCGCTCGCGGGCGAAGCGGTTGATGGGCGCATCGCCGTCCGGATAGCCCAGGATGATCCCGATGGCCAGCAGTTTGTCGTCCCCGTCGGGGAGAAGGCTCTTCAAAACTGCCGGAAAGCGGACCGCACAGGCCAAAAGGCAGGTCCCCAAACCCCGGTCGTGGGCGAGCAGGCAGATGGTCTGGCTGATGAGCCCCACGTCGAGGAGGGCATACTCCACCGACGTCGAGCGCTTGTCGATGCAGGCCACGATCAGGCAGGGGGCGTTGAAGAGACGAAACATGTTGCGGCCATGGTCGTTGCGCCCCGCAGCATCGTCTCTGGCCAGGCCGAGCGAATCGAGGGCGCTTTTGCCGATGGCCATGTACCGTTTTTTCAGTTCCTCGGTCCAGCTGTCCGGCATCTTGATGTCCGGCTGGGGTTGCCCCTTTTCGTCAAAGGCGGCGCCATTGGCCGCTTGGAATTTCTGGAGCGGCTCGCCGGTAATGACATAGAACTCCCAGGGCTGGGTGTTTCCCCAGGAAGGCGACCAGCGCGCCGCGTCCAGGATCTCGCGCACGAGCGTTTCGGGTACGGGATCGGGTTTGAATCTGCGGATGCTTCTGCGTTCTTGGACTGCTTGTCTGAGCTCCATGGTCTGCTCCTTTACGTAAAAAATGAATCCCTGTCGTCTGCCGCCGTTCCCCGTCCTACCTTGCTTTAGCCGCCTTTTTCTTCTCGAATTGCGGGGTGGGGCAGGGCCTATTTGGGAAGCCAGCTCCTCGTTTATTCGGCCACCAGCTGCCTGCCCAGGAGGAAGGCCTCCTCCATGGCCTTTTCGTCCGCCCGGATCTGCCCGGCCTCCGTGGCGCTGCCGTAGACGATTCCCACGAGCAGGGATTCCGTGTAGGCATAGGCATCCTGGAAGGTCCGCCAGGCGTTGACGCAGCCGGAGGCGAGGGGATCCGCGTCGCCGTAGGTCATGGCGATGGCGATCCTTTTTTCCCGGAAGGGATCGGGGTGGTAGGCCGGCAGGGCGAAGCAGCGGTCCATGAAGATCTTCGTCTGCGCCGACATGGTGAACCAGTAGACGGGGGTCGCGATCACCCAGGCCTCCGCGGCGAGGAGCTTCGGATAGATCTTCTGCATCGCGTCGTCGATGGAGCAGCCCTTGCTGTTTTTCTTCTGGCAGGCATAACAGGCCTTGCACGGGGCAATATGAAGGTCATGGAGGAAGACCGTCTCCACCTTCGCCCCCGCCCTCTTGGCTCCGCCGGCTATCCGCGCCGCAAGGAGGGCGCTGTTTCCTTTCTTCCGCGGACTCCCCAGGAGAATTAAGACTTTCTTTTAATGAAAGAGACACACAATATAGAAGATCAGGAGGATTTCCAAACCTTATCTTTGTCATAGGTACTCCTAGATTATCTG
>JAKAFS010000118.1 GCA_021817825.1 Deltaproteobacteria bacterium
ATTGACGAGTTTCGGCTGCAACGGTTCCCAGAGCTGTGCTTTTTTCAGCGCCTCTTGAGCCGCCGCTCCGTAAGGGGCCAGTTTCGGATTGGCCAGCGCCACTTTCTTGATCCGGTCATTTTTCAACGCTTCCTGCCAGTTGGCCGCCTTGCAAAAATCCTTGTTGGCCGACCAGAGAATGACCTGCCCCCGGGCGTAGACGAACGGCTTTTCCGCCAGTCCTTCCTTGAACAGGAGGGCGGGCCTCTCCTCGTCGGCCGATAAGAACAGATCATAGGGGGCGCCGTTGGTGATCTGGCTGTAGAAGCTGCCCGATGAGGAAAAAGTGCCTTCCGCTTTGATCTTGGTCTTCCCTTCAAAATCGGCCGCCAGCTCTTTGAACGCCGCGATGTAGTTTGCCGCTACGGCAACGGAAAGTTTTTCCTGCGCGAAGGCAGAAACGGAACTCATCAAGATAAGGATGAACAGCGCCAGTGCAATCCGAAAATTTCTCATTGTAACCTCCATCGTCAGGTATTTATGTTAAAAAAAACATTAGCGAGTCAATATGCCATATAAGGCATAAGGTCAAGCATAATTTGGTTTCCAGCTAATTTGGTATCCAGCAACCATTTTCAGCGGTGGACGATTAAAGATTGAGCACCACGATCTTTTCTTCCATCATCTCCTTGATGGTGTACTTGCCGCCTTCGCGGCCGAAGCCGCTCTGCTTCACGCCGCCGTAGGGCATGTTGCCCACCTTGAAGTAGGCCGTGTCGTTGATCATGACCCCGCCGCACTCGATCTCCCGGGCCGCCTTCATGGCCAGCCCCAGGTCGTTGGTGAAGACCCCGGCCTGAAGTCCGTAGACGGAGTCATTGACGGCCCGGATCGCCTCGGCGAAGTCCTTGTAGGGCGAAACGACGATGACGGGCCCGAAGATTTCCTGGCAGCAGACCTTCATCTCCGGCTTGACGTCGGTCAGGACCGTGGGCAGATAGAAGCGGGTCCCCTGTTTCTTCCCGCCGGTCACGACCGTGGCCCCCTGACTGACGGCCTCTTTCACCCAGGCATCGACCCGGTTCACCTCGGCCTCGCTGATCATCGGCCCCAGGGTCGTCTTCTGCTCCCGGGGGTCGCCCATGACGAGAGATTCGGCGACTGCCTTGGCCTGCTTGACAAAGGCCGGATAGATATCCTCGTGGACATAGACCCGCTGGATCGAGATGCAGACCTGGCCGGCGTTGTAGAAACCGCGCTGGGCGCAGGCCGTGGCGGTCTTCTTGGCGTCGGCATCCTTGTGGATGATGACGGCGGCGTTGCTGCCCAGTTCCATGGCGCAGCGCCTGAGGCCGATGGTCTTAGTGATATGCCGGCCCACGTCGGTGCTGCCGGTCAGGCTGTAGAAATTGATGTCCTGGTTTTTCAGAAGCCAGTTGCCGACCTGACTGCCCGGGCCGAGGACGAGTTGGATGTGTTCCGGCGGCAGACCTGCTTCCAGGATGAGCTTGGTCAGCAGGCAGCCGCAGAGCGGCGTCTGCTGGGTGGGCTTCAGGATGACCGTGTTGCCGGCGGCGATGGCCGGCCCGATCTTGGCGGCCGAGAGGCTCAAAGGATAGTTGAAAGGCGAGATGGCGCAGACGATCCCCACCGGGACCCGGAGGGTGAACCCCAGCCTTTTTTCGTTACCGGCGTTGGCATCGACGGGGACCATCTCGCCGGCGATCCTTTTGGCCTCCTCGGCAAAGCTCTCGAAGTTGTTGGCCACGCCGTTGACCTCGCCGATGGCCTCGGCTATCGGTTTTCCCACCTCCCGGCAGAGCGTTTCGACCAGCCGCTCGCCGTTCTGCCGGACCAACTGGCTCATCTTGAGGAGGATCTGGTAACGTTGGGTGGGCGAGAGCTTCACCTTGTTAAAGGAGTCCCTGGCGGAGCGGACCGCCGTTTCCGCCTGTTCCTGCGAGGCCTGAGCGATCGTCGCAAAGGTCTCGCCCGAGTATTTGTCGATCACCGGGAATTTCTTCTCCGTATCGATCCACTGGCCGCCGATGTACAACTGGTAATGTTCCATTGCTTCTCCTTTCAAATTCGAGTTGTCGCCTGTGGTGCATTATGTTATCTATAGCATAATGCAGAGGGGCGACGATTGTAAAATACCTATTTTCTATCAGGAGATAGGCAATGACTATGGAAGCGGTTTCCGAAAGTCCCCTAGGAAAGCGCGGGCGGGGTACCGTCTTATCAGGGCAGGGCCGGTGAATAATCCGAACCGCCTTGATTGTAAAATACCTATTTTTTATGGATAGATAGGCAGCAGCTATGAAAGGGAAACGATGCAAGACCTGTGCGCCGCCATTCGCGGCGAGATCGTGAGCCGGAAATTTCCTCCCGGAATGAGACTCTCGCAGAGGCTCGGTGAGCGTTGGAACGTGAGCCGAACGCCCATCCGGGAGGCCTTGCGGCATCTGGAGTCGGAGGGCTTCGTCCATTCCACGGCCAACAGGGGATTCGTGGTTACCTCCCTTACCCTGCGCGACCTCGAGCAGGTCTACACGCTCATGATCCATCTCGACAGTCTGGCCGGCCGGCTGGCCACCCCGCGGATCGCTCAGGATTCTGAAAAGCTCGCAGGGTTGCGGTCCCTTTGCGAAGAGATGCGGTTCCTGGGCAAGCAAAGGGATGCGGACGGCTATGCCCGGGCGAACGAGGAATTCCATGCCTTGATCTTCCACGCCTCGGAGAATGCATGGCTGATCCGCATACTGGAGGTCATCCATGGCCATGCCAACCGCTCCATCCTGAAGGCCTTCCATACCTCCTGCCGGATCGAGAAGCCCACGCAGGAGCATGCCAAGATCCTAAAGTGGCTGGAAAAGGGCGACGCCAGAGGGGCCGAAAAGGCCATCGCCGCCCACTTCACCAACGGCCTTGCCGACCTGAGAAAAGAACTCGGTATCGGCGAACCTCCCCCGACCGCTGCGGGGCAGGTCGTCGCCCTGCCTGCTGAAAGAAAGATCCGTCAAACGCCCTGAGATTCCGGCGGCGCTGCCAACGCTTAGCCTGGCGGCGCAACGGCGCTTCCTGCACCCTGGGCAAGCCAGGTCGCAAGAGAGACGCGCGACCGGGAAGCGCGAAAAGAGCGCCGGTGCGACTGGTGGCGCCGGCGTTCCGGTTCGTTTGATAGGTTTTGATTATCGTTCGATAGTAAATCGATATGGTCCGTTGATACATCCCGGACCTCCTCTCGCTACTCCCCAAGCTGTGACAAGTTCCATGAAATACAGCAGATCTTCAGAGACGAACCCGCCGAGGCCGCAAACGGTATGCTATTTTTAACATATTGACATGATTACGGAAAACATGTGATCTGCCAACTCTGACATATGGCTTTTTAGGCAGAGGAACCAGAGGTTATTACTTGTCGGACAGTGATCCTATCGCAAGACCGACCGCTGGTTTTGTAGGCAAGGTCATGAGTTGAAAAGACGGTTCAGA
The DNA here is from genome assembly GCA_021817825.1 of Deltaproteobacteria bacterium. Taxonomy (GTDB): domain Bacteria; phylum Desulfobacterota; class Syntrophia; order Syntrophales; family UBA5619; genus JAKAFS01. Next base: position 3,475 of record JAKAFS010000118.1, read on the forward strand.
AAGGAGACGGTATGCAAAAGATCACCCTGACAGTCAACGGGGTTCAGCAGCAGGTGGAGGCCGGACCGGACATGGTCCTGCTCGACTACCTGCGCAAGGACCTGCGGCTGACCGGGACCAAACAGTCCTGCGACCGGAAGGGCCAGTGCGGCGCCTGCGTGGTCGTCGTCAACGGCAAGGCGGTCCGTTCCTGCCTCACCAAGATGGTGAAGCTGGAAGGGGCCGACGTCATCAGCGTCGAGGGGCTCGGAACGCCCGAGAATCCTCACTTTATCCAGGAGGCCTTTGTCCTGGCCGGCGCCATCCAGTGCGGTTTCTGTACGCCGGGCATGATCATGGCCGCCAAGGCCCTCTTGGACAAGAACACCAACCCCAGCGAAGAGGAGATTAAGAAGGCCCTGGCCCACAACCTCTGCCGCTGCACGGGGTACAAGAAGATCATCGAGGCCGTCGAGCTCGCCGGCCGGTTCATCCGCAAGGAGACCACGCCGGAAGCGGAAAAGGCCAAGATCGGCAAGGGGATGCTCGGCGTCTCCCACATCCGGCCCACGGCCATGATCAAGGCCTGCGGCACGGCCCAGTTCAACGACGACGTCCCGCTGCCGGCCGATGCGCTGGAACTGGCCGTGGTCCGCAGCACCATCGCCCACGGCTTCATTAAATCCATCGACACGTCCCTTGCCGAAAAGATGCCCGGCGTGGTCGGCATCCTGCGGGCCAAGGACGTCAAGGGGACCAACCGTCTCCGCCAGGTCCATCCGGACCAGCCGGTGCTCTGCGATGAAAAGGTCCGGCTCCTGGGCGACCCGATCGTCGCCATCGCCGCCGAGACCCGCGAGCAGGCACGGGCCGCCGCCGCCGCCGTGAAGGTGGAGTACGAAGCCCTGCCGGTCCAGATGACCCCGAAAGAATCGCTGGCCCCGGGCGCTTACGCGATCCATCAGTTCGCTCCGGACAACATCTGCTGCACCCAGCCGATCATCAAGGGCGATTACCAGACGGCCATCAAGGCGGCGAAAACCGTCTACGAGGCCGAATTCGGCACCCAGACCAACCACCAGGCGCCTCTGGAGCCGGAAGTCTCTTCGGCCTACTTCGAGGGCGAAGGGGAAAACCGGGAACTGGTCATCATCGGCCGGAGCATCAACATCCATTTTCATCTCAACATGCTCAAGGAGTCGCTGGGTTGCGACAAGATGCGCTACAAGGAGGCCTTCTCGGGCGGCCAGTTCGGCATCAAGGTGTGGATCGTCACCGAGGCCATTGCCGGCGCCGCGGCCCTGCATTTCAACCGGGCCATCCGCTACACCCCCACCATGGCCGAATCGATGCTCGCCACGCCCAAGCGGCACGGCTATCCCAGCATCAAGGTGAAGCTGGGCACCGATGAGACGGGGCACCTGACGGCCTTCTACTGCGACTTCACGATGGACAAGGGGGCCTATACGGTGAACGGTCCCGTCATCCTGGGCCGGGCGATCTTCATGATCCAGGGCTCCTACCACATCCCCAACCTCGAGGTGATGGGAAGAAGCATCTACACGAACAATTCCTTCGGCAGTTCGGCCCGCGGCGCCGGGCCCCCCCAGACCACCTTCGCCTCCGAGTCGGCGGTGGACATGCTGGCGGAAAAATTGGGGATCGATCCCCTGGAATTCCGGCGGATGAACTCCCTCAAACCCGGACAGTCGAAGTCGACGGGCATGGTGGTCGACGAGTGGTCCTTCGTGGAAGTCTGCGACGCCATCAAGCCGGCCTATGAAAAGGCCAAGAAGGCGGCGGCGGAATTCAACGCCCAGGGCGGGAAGATCAAACGGGGCGTGGGGTTGGCGGCCCACTCCTTCGGCATCGGCGGCGCCGGCGATTCGGCGAAGCTCTTCCTCGAACTCGATCCCGACAACGGCGTCACGGTCTACGCGGCCTGCGCCGATCCCGGGGAGGGGAACGATTCCATGCTGACCCAGGTGGTCGCCCATCAGATGGGGATCCCCATGGACAAGGTCCGGCTCTACACGCGCGACACCGACAAGACGGTCCTCATGGGCCCCTCGGCCGGCAGCCGGATGACCTTCATGGCGAGCCACTGTCTGGTGAACGCCATCAACGACCTCAAGGCCAACATGAACGAGGTGGGGGCCAAGACCTACGACGAGCTGGTCAAGGCCGGCAAGCCCACCCGCTACGAGGGATTCCACAAGAACGCCCCGCCGGCGGGTCTGGACAAGAAGACCGGCCAGGGCAACTCCCAGGTCTCGGAGTGCCACAACATCCAGATGGCCGAGGTCGAGGTCGATACCGAGACCGGGGCGACCAAGGTCATCAAAATGACCGTGGCCGTCGATGCGGGAACGATCGTCAACCCCCAGGCCTTCGAGGGCCAGTTGGAAGGGGGCATGGATCAGGGGGTCGGGTATGCCCTGCGCGAGGAATACGTCATCGGCAAAACGACCGATTACGTCTCCTTCAAGTTCCCCACGATCCGCGACACCTTCGCGATCGACATGATCACGCTCGAAACGCCGCGTTCGAACAACCCCCTGGGGGCGACGGGCGTGGGCGAGATGACCATGGTTTCCACGGCCCCGGCCGTGGCCAACGCCATCTACAACGCCTGCAAGGCCAGGATCTACACCCTGCCGGCCACGCCGGAAAAGGTGAAGGCGGCGCTGGCCGGGAAGTAAGTCCGGTGTTGTAACCCAAAATCGGCAAGCCCGCGCTTTTATACGGGCTTGCCGATTTGCTATTGTTCGGGTATGCATGATACTTAGAACATGCTGAAG
>JAKAFS010000119.1 GCA_021817825.1 Deltaproteobacteria bacterium
GGTTGAAGAGGTCTATGCTGGACACCAGGGAGGTGCAGATCATCCCCGCCGCGCCGAACCCCAGCCCCCCCAGAAAGGCAAGCGGCAGCAGGAGGAGCCCTGCGGGGTAGCGGATCAGGCCGAAGCCGCTGATCACCGCCATCATGATCGCCGTCGCGATCACGGCCTTGGTGGCGCCCCAGATGATCTCGCCCAGGATGATCTCCTCGGCGGTGAGCGGCGTCGCCATCATGGCGTCGAAGGTCTTCTGGTAGTACATCCGGACGAAGGAGCCGTAGGTGTTCTCGAAAAAGGAGCTGTTCATGACCGTGATCGCCACCAGCGCCGGGGCGATGAAGCGGACGTAGGAGATCTCTTCGCCCCGGTAGCCGATATCGCCGACCAGGCCGCTCAGCCCCAGGCCGAAGGCCAGAAGATAGAAGAGAGGTTCCAGGAGCGGCGGGATGAAGCTGATCTGCCAGCTCTGCCGGTAGACCGTCAGATTCCGCTGCCAGACGCGGATAAAACGGCGCGATAGAGGCGGGTAGTACTTCATTCCCCCACCCCCTTGCCTGAGCGGGTGGCCCGCTCTCGCAGGCGCAGACCCGGCATTCCCCTCAGGCTCAGGACCTTTTTTCGACCCTGCACCTCCTTGCTGCACTGCAAAGGCAAAACTCGCGCTGCCGCACTCAGACAGTTGCCTTTGCGGGCGCTCCGCTGCGGGGGCAGGGTTCCCCGAAAAAATCTCCAATCGCCTATCGGGGAACACCGGGTCCCCGCCTGCCCGGTCGTGGATTTGAGCGTCCGCTCTTGCTCTTCTTTTTTCATTCCCGTAACTCCCTGCCCGTCAGGTGGAGAAAGACGTCCTCGAGGGTCGCCATCCGCATCGCACAGCCTCCGCCGCAGAACCGTTCGCTGATGTCCCGGTAGAGATCGCCCCCCTCTTCGGTATAGACGACGAGCCGATGACCGTAAGCCTCGTACCGGGCGCCGCACTGGTCCAGGTGCTCCGTCAGCCCCGCCGCGGGCTCCACAACCTCCAGGACATGCCCGCCGACGTGGCGGCGGACCAGCTCGGCCGGCGTCCCTTCGACGAGCAGCCGCCCGCTGTCCATGATGAGGAGGCGGTCGCAGAGACGCGATGCCTCCTCCATGTAGTGGGTGGTCAACAGGATGGTGAGTCCGGCGGCCCGGAGCTCCTCCAGCCGTTCCCATACCTGGTGGCGCGACTGGGGGTCGAGCCCCGTCGTCGGTTCGTCGAGGATGAGGAGTTCCGGCTTGTTGAGCAGGGCGCGGGCCATGACGACCCGGCGCACCATCCCGCCGGAGAGTTCGGAGGCCCGGGCGTTTTCCCGGTGGTCGAGGGCCATGAATTTCAGCAGCTCGCGGGCCCGCTTCCGGGCGATCGGGGCGGGGATGTTGAAGTAGCGGGCAAAGACCAGGAGGTTCTGGAGGATCGTAAGGTCGGGGTCGAGGTTGTTTTCCTGCTGACAGACGCCGATCCGGGCTTTCACGGCCCGCGTCTGCCGGGTGATGTCCATTCCGAAGACCCTAAGCTGTCCGGCAGTGAGCGGCGAAAAACCGTAGATCATCCGGATCGTCGAGGTCTTGCCCGCGCCGTTGGGTCCGAGAATCCCGAAACAGGCCCCCGAGGCGATGGAAAAGGAAAGGCCGTCCACGGCGACGATTTCCCCGAAGGTCTTGCGGAGCTGCTCTGCACAGACGATTCCGTTCATCGGGCCGTTGCCTCCGCGGCGATAGCTTCGCATCCGGGAGGGGTGCCGACCGCAAGCCGGCGCCGGCGGCCTTGCCCGGCCCGTTTTGCCCGACCGGCATTTTCCGTTTCATGAATAAAATCAATTTGTTCTGTGTGCATGGCGCTCTCGAAACAAGAGGAATTATTACCGGCAACAATAGATGCCAACTCGGCCATTTCCTCATTCTTGGTGTCATGACTGCGAAAGTTGCGGCTCTTTTTTGTCATTCCCGCGGTTTTTCTGTCATTCCGCGGAAGCGGGAATCCAGTCTTTTAATATTTCTGGACCCCCGCTTTCGCGGGGGTGACACTTTGTTTGGGGTTTCCTGGGGCTATTCGCAATTCCAATCTATCGGGCCGCAAGGGCCCTGTCAAGGCCCAAGTGCCGAGCCTGCGGTCAATCGCGGATTGCAATTTCCAGTGGCCTGGGGTATGGAAACCCGGGGCGGGTGATGATCCCGCCCGACAGGGATTCCCGCTGGCGTTTGTTCTCGCGAAGCTTTTTCCCGACCTGGTCGGGGCGCGGGCAACGGGAACGACAAAACTGGCATCTATTCGAGGCGGCTATGAAAATCAGATTTATGGGCGCGGCCAGGACCGTGACCGGGTCCTGTTACATCGTCGAGGCGGCGGGCCATCGGTTTGCGATCGACTGCGGAATGCATCAGGGGAACGTCGAGATCGAAAAGCGGAACTGGGACGTGGAGATCTACGACCCCGCCCGGATCGAGTTCATTCTCATGACCCACGCCCATATGGACCATTCGGGGCTGCTGCCCCGCCTCGTCCAGAAGGGGTTTCACGGCAAGGTGTACACCACGCCGCCCACGCTGGACCTCCTGAAGATCATGCTCCTGGACAGCGCGCACATCCAGGAGATGGACGCCCTCTGGAAGAATCGCCGCCGGAGCCGCGACGGCGGGCCGGAGGTTTTTCCTCTCTATACCCAGAAGGACGCCCTGGCGGCGCTCCCGCTCCTGAAGTCCGTGACTTACGGAGAGGCCTTCTCGCCCTTTCCGGAGTTGACGGTGCGCTTTCGCGATGCCGGCCACATCCTCGGCGCGGCGATGGCGGAGCTGGCCTTGACGGAGGAGGGCAAGACGAGCCGGATCGTCTTTTCCGGCGATATCGGCCGACCGGAACAATTATTGATCGAGGATCCGACGGTGATTCCCGAAGCCGACGTCCTCTTTATGGAATCGACCTACGGGAACCGGAACCACAAGGATGAAAAGGACAGCCTCAATGAACTGGCCGAGGCGATTGCCTACAGCTACGGCCGGAAGGAAAAGGTGATCATCCCCGCTTTCGCCGTCGAGCGGACCCAGGAGATGATCTACTCCCTCCACCTCTTGGCCAAGGACGGCCGCCTGCCGAAGGACATGCCCGTCTTCGTGGACAGCCCGCTGGCGATCCAGGCGACGGAGATCTTCCGGAAGTACAGCCGCTATTACGACCGGGAGACCAAGGACCTCATCGCCAACGGCGAAGACCCTCTGTCCCTTTCCCAACTCCGCTATACCCAGACGACGGCCGAATCGCAGGCGATCAACCAGACCGAGGGACCGGCGATCGTCATCTCCGCCAGCGGCATGGCCAATGCCGGACGGATCAAGCACCATCTCCGTCACAACCTTTGGCGCGAGGGGGCGAGCATCGTATTTGTCGGTTTCCAGGCCGAGGGGACGCCGGGCCGCAAGATCGTCGACGGCGTCAAGAAGATCCGTCTCTTCAACGAAGAGATCGCCGTGAAGGCGAAGATCTTCACAATCAACGGCTTTTCCGCCCATGCGGGGCAAAGCCAGCTCCTGGACTGGCTGGGACACTTCCGCAAGGAGGGGCTGCGGCTTTTCCTGATCCACGGCGAGTACACCGCCCAGCAGACTTTGGCCGGCCTCATCGAGAGCCGTTTCGGGATCACGGCCGCGATTCCCGATTACCTGGAAGAGTTGACGCTCCTGCCGGGCGCCGAGGTCGTGCGCGTCGAGCCGCCTGAGATGGCGACACCTCGAATCGACTGGGGATTCCTGATAGACGACCTGGGGACCCGGCTCGTCCAGCTCAAAGAGCGGCAGGGCAAGCTGGAGGGACGGCGCTGGGTGGAGCAGACCGAGCTCCGCGACCGGCTGAGCGAGGTGAGTCGGGCCTTGACGGGGATCATCTCGGAAATCTGAAAAAATACTACTGCATGCGGTAGCTGAAAGTAGCCGTGATGTGCAGCCGGGCGAGGTTGAAATCCGCAGGAAGGGGCGCGTAAGGGGCGGCGGCGCGGACGACGGACAGCGCTCCCGCGTCGAGGGAGGCGCTTCCCGAGGTGCCGAGAACCTGACAGTCCGTAAGGGCGCCGTTCGCATCGATCGAGAAGCGGACCAGGGTGTTGCCTTCCTTGCGTTCCGCCAGGGCCTGGGGCGGATAGATCCAACGCGCCTCGATGTTCTGGCGGATTGTCAGGAGATAGGCGTCGTAACGGCTGTGCTGATCTTGCAGGGCGACCGAATCTTCACGGATCAGCCCCGGGACCGCCGGGGTTTGGGCCGCACGGTGTGTCGCCGGGGGATGCGCCGCCTGCCCCTGAGGGCTTTGCAGCTCGACGGTCATCACCTGCTCCGGCCGCGGCGGGTTGGTCCACCAGTGGACACCGGACGTCAGGGCCAGGACCAGGGCATGCACCGCCAGGGACGCCAGCACAAAGGGGATGATAAACTTCTTGGTCATCATGGACGCAATCCTCTATCGTTCCGGCGGATCATGGCGGAATTTTCAGGAAATGTCAAAGATGAAATGGCACAAGGCATGGAAATTTGCCGGGAATGGCCGCGGGAATTTCCCCAGGAGGTGCGGTTATACTCCCGCAACTATAATCCCCATCCCATCCTGTCATTCCCGCGGAGTTTTTTGTCATTCCCGCAGTCTCTTTGTCATTCCCGCGGAAGCGGGAATCCAGGATAAGACTGGATACCAACCGGGCCTGCCCCGTTGATGCGTTAACTTGAGAGGACCCAAATGGCCGAACCGGAAATGCCGGGAATGCCGGAAATGACTGACGACGAGCGCTGGATGCGCCTGGCCCTGGAAGAGGCGGCCCTGGGCGGCGCAAAAGGAGAGGTGCCGGTCGGCGCGGTCCTGGTCGGCGACGGGCAGATCCTCGCCCGGGCCCACAACAGCCCCATCTCCCTTTGCGATCCCACGGCCCATGCCGAGATCCTCGCCCTGCGCCGGGCCGCCGCCGCCGTCGGCAATTACCGCCTGACGGGAACCACGCTCTTTGTCACCTTGGAGCCCTGCTTCATGTGCGCCGGCGCGATCCTGCACGCCCGGGTCGGCCGGGTGGTCTTCGGGGCCGCCGATCCCAAGGGCGGCGCGGCCGTCAGCCTCTGGCGCTTCTTCGCCGATCCGCGGCTGAACCATCGCGTGGCCCTGACCGAAGGGATCCTCCGGGACGAGTGCGCTGAAATTTTGAGTGGATTTTTTCGGGCAAAGAGGCTATCATCCGCCCCGTAGCCAACAACCGGAGAGGTACCGAAGTGGTCGTAACGGGATCGACTCGAAATCGATTTGGGGGCCAAAAGTCCTCACGGGGGTTCGAATCCCCCTCTCTCCGCCAGTTCATGATCCCGGGGAGCCCTGGGACGAAAAAACCCGCTGGGAACAGCGGGTTTTTTTATTGTCCCTCGTCCGAAGACCCGCAGCCACCCAAAATACGTTCATTGCCATTATCCGCTTTCGCAGCTCAGGGGTGAGGATATCGCTTGCTCTTGTGTGTGGCATGTGTTACTGTGTAATACACGTAACGCATAACCCACTTTGAGGTTGAACCAATGTCTAAAATATTAAACGTTCGGCTTGGAGATGACATATCATCACGTCTCGATTTGCTGGCCGACAAAACAAAACGTCCCAAGAGCTTCTATATCAGGGAAATCCTTGTCCGTCATCTCTCGGAGTACGAAGACGCCTACCTTGCCCTTGATCGTCTCAATGACAGGAACGCCGAATATCACTCGACAGAGGATGTGGAGAAGATCCTTGATCTATAGTATCCAATGGCATGATGATGCGATAGAAGATCTCAAAGTCCTTGACCGGCAAACACAAAAGAAAATTATTGCCCGGGTGAAGGATTATCTCTCGAAAGATCCTCTCAGCCTGGGGAAGCCGCTCCAGGGAATCTTCAAAGGCCTTTATCGTTACCGCTACGGGTCTTACCGCATCATTTACGCCATAGATAGAACGTCAGTAATGATTTTGATTTTGCGGGTAGCCGATAGAAAAGAAGTTTACGAAGATCCGATCACAAATAATTAAAGCTACCCATTTCTGGCCTACTTGACTTATCGCATCCATCCGCTTGCTCCGGCAACTACAATCCCTATGCCCCATGCAGTCATTCCCTCTATGTTGAAAAGCAAGTTCCTTTTTCAACAAAGGGGTAAAGTTTTTTGTTCTTTGAAAATCGCAATCCTTAAATCAGCCTTCTATGTGCAGACATGCCAGAAGCAG